>JARXAU010000114.1 GCA_029865675.1 Rhodoferax sp. | reverse complement strand
ATGTCCAGAGACGCCAGCAAGCCGGTGTCGGCAATCATTTCCATGCACAGCTGCGCTTCGCGGTAGGTGGGGCCGCCACGCACCGTGGTGCCTACGCCGGGCGCAATGGCCGGGTCCAGAAAATCGACGTCAAAGCTCACGTGCAAATGGGTGTGGGCGTCCAGACCGGCCAGCGCCAGGTCCATGGTGGCGCGCATGCCTTGCTCGTCGATAAAGCGCATGTCGTACACGTCGAGCTGGTGCGCGTGCACCAGGCGCTTTTCGCCAGCGTCCACGCTGCGTATGCCAATCTGGCGCAGCCAGGCAGGCTCAATGGCGGGCACCTGGCCGCCGAGTTCTATGAGCGCCTGCGGCCCCAGCCCGCACAAACAGGCCACCGGCATGCCGTGCAGATTACCGCTGGGCGTGAGCGTGTTGGTGTTGAAGTCGGCATGCGCATCAAGCCACAGCACGCGCAGCTTTTTGCCGGTGTCGCGGCAGTGGCGCGCTACGGCGCTGATGGAGCCTATGCCCAGGCAGTGGTCGCCGCCCAGCACGATGGGTAGGCGCCCAAGCCCCAGTTCGGCATACACGGCGGCGTGCAGCGCCTGGTTCCATGCCACCACTTCAGGCAAATGGCGGTAGCCCTCCGTCGGTGGCTGCCAGGGGTTGCGCGGGCCAGCCACATCGCCGCAGTCTTGCACTTGCAGGCCCTGCGCTTGCAGCACGGCGGCCAGACCGGCCACGCGCAAGGCTTCTGGTCCCATGCTGGCGCCGCGCATGCCTGCGCCAATGTCGGTGGGGGCGCCTATCAGGCTGACCTGCGGGTTCATGGGCGGCTCAGGCAGGAATTTGCAGGCGAAAGCAGGCGTCGCGCGCACCCACGCTAATGCCGCGCGCGTTGACGATGGGCTGGGCGCGCCAGGGCTGCAGCGCCTCACGCTGCGCCGTGTCCAGCCAGCCGAGTTGCTCCAGCGCTTCCACCGTTGCGGCGTACAGCGCGGTTTTGTTGCCGTCGCTGATCTTGAGCGCCAGCGCCTCGCCCCGGCTCTTGCTGGCCACTACCTGCACGCCATCAGCGCCGATTTTGGTAATCCAGTCGCCCCGGCCAATCTGCATCAAGGCCAGGTCGTTGCGCCCGGTGCCGCTGACCATCTCGGGGTAGGCCGTCATGGCCTCGCCAAGTTGCACAAAGCTGTCGCCAAACTGCGCGTCCTGCGCGCCGCTGGCCAAGCGGGCGTAGCCGTAGGCCAGTTTGGACAAGGGCATGGCGTAGTTGGGCGCCGAGCAGCCGTCAATGCCCATCTTGAGGTCTTGCACATCCATGCCCACGGCAGCGGCCACGTCACGCGCAATGGCTTGCTGCAGTGGGTGCTCGGGGGCGATGTAGTCGTCTAGGCTCCAGCCGTTTTGCACGCAGTGCGCCACAAACCCGGCGTGCTTGCCGCTGCAGTTGTTGTGGCGCTCGTCAAAATAAATGCCGTCCGGCGCAGTCTTGTCCATCAGCATGTAAGTGCCCGGCACGTGGCAGCCGCAGCGCAGCACTTTGTAGTCTTGCCCGGCCTTGGCCAGCATCGATTCGGCCGCTTGCACGTGCATGTCTTCGCCGTTGTGGCTGGCGCACAGCATGGCCACCTCGGGCTGGCTCAGGCCAAATTCCTGCGCGCCACCGGCCTGCATAAAAGGCAGCGCCTGCAAGGCCTTGAGCGTCGAGCGGGTAAAGCTCATCATGTGCGGCTTGCCCACATAGGCCTGCAATTCGTCCCGCGCATTGACCACCGCCAGCGCGCCAAAGTGCACACATTCGGTCAGGCCGCCACGGCTAAGTTGGATGAGGGGGGCGAAATCGCTGGGGGTCATACGGGTGGTTTCTTTGGGCGTTAATTGGGTCTTGGGCGGGCGGGGCGCCTTGTCTGGCCCGGTCGCCCGAACGACAAGCATACCCCCTCGCTTGGTCGGCGATTCCTATACTGGCCAAGCGCTTGCGCCTCTTCGTTGACATCCCTTTTGACCTGTTTCCGCCACTAGGCCACACCAACATGTTCGAACTACGCGCCCCGCTCCAAGCCCACATCGCCCATCTGCTGGTCGGCGCCGGCGACACAGTGCACACGGGGCAAGTGCTCTTGGTTCTAGAAGCCATGAAAATGGAGCACGAGGTGCTGGCGCCGCAGGAGGGCGTGGTGCAGGAATGCTTTTTTGCAGTGGGCGAGGCGGTGGCGCAGGGTGACGTGTTGCTGGTGATGCAGCGCCGCGCCACTGCAAGCGCCGCGCCGCCAAGCTCCAAAGCGGTAAAGCCCAGCCCTCTGCACACGCCGCTTTCTCCCACCACACCGCCAGCGCAAAGCGTGGCAGATCCGGTGGCCGCCGCCGAAAATTCAACACCCCTGCGCCCCGATCTGGCCCGCGTCTTGGCCCGCCACGCCTTTACCCTGGACGCGAACCGCCCCGCCGCCGTAGCCAAACGCCACGCGCTGGGCCTGCGCACCGCGCGCGAAAACTTGGCCGACCTGTGCGACGCTGGCAGCTTTTCAGAGTACGGCGCACTGGCCGTGGCCGCACAAAGCCAGCGCCGCAGCCAAGACGACCTGGTGCGCAACACCCCGGCCGACGGCATGGTGTGCGGCACCGCCACCGTGGGCGGCGCGCCCTGCGTGGTGATGGCCTATGACGCCACCGTGCTGGCGGGCACCCAGGGCATGCGCAACCACCAAAAGACCGACCGCATGCTAGTGCTGGCGCTGGAGCACAAGCTTCCGGTCATCTTGTTTGCCGAAGGGGGCGGCGGACGACCGGGCGATGTGGACATGCCCATCGTGGCGGGTTTGCACGTGGCCACCTTTGCCAGCTTTGCGCGCCTGAACGGCCAGGTGCCGGTGCTGGGCATTGCGGCCGGGCGCTGCTTTGCTGGCAACGCTGCGCTTTTGGGCTGCTGCGATGTGGTGATTGCCACGCGCGGCAGCAACATTGGCATGGGTGGCCCGGCCATGGTCGAAGGCGGCGGCCTGGGCGTGTTCACGCCCGAGCAGATTGGCCCCAGCCCCGTGCAGCATGCCAACGGCGTGATCGACATCTTGGTGGACGACGAGGCGCAGGCCGTGGCCGCCGCCAAGCACTACCTGGGCTTTTTCACCGGCGTGGCCACCACCTCCTGGCAGGCGCCCGACGCACTGGCGCTGCGTGCCGTGGTGCCTGAGAACCGCCTGCGCGTCTACGACACCCGCGCCGCCCTGCACGGGCTAGCCGACGCGGGCAGCGTGCTGGAGCTGCGCAGCGGCTTTGGCGTGGGCATTCACACCGCGTTGGCGCGCATCGAGGGCCGCGCGGTGGGCGTGCTGGCCAACAACCCGCAGCACCTGGGCGGCGCGATTGACGCGGACGCGGCAGACAAGGCCGCGCGCTTTATGCAACTGTGCAACGCCCACGGCCTGCCGCTGGTCAGCCTGGTGGACACGCCGGGCTTTATGGTGGGGCCGGATACCGAGGCCACGGCGCAGGTGCGCCATGTGAGCCGCATGTTTGTGGCGGCTGCCCACCTGCGCGTGCCGTTTTTGAGCGTGGTGCTGCGCAAGGGCTACGGCCTGGGCGCGATGGCTATGACGGCTGGCGGCTTTCACGCGCCGCTGTGCACCGTGGCCTGGCCCAGCGCCGAGTTTGGCGCCATGGGCCTAGAAGGCGCGGTGCGCCTGGGGTTTAAGAAAGAACTCGACGCCGTGGCCGAGGGTGCCGCGCGCGACGCCTTGTTTGCGCAGCTGCTGGCGCAGCAGGTAGAAAACGGGAGCGCCCTTGCCATGGCCAGCAACCTGGAGATTGACGCGGTGATTGACCCGGCCGACACCCGCGCTTGGCTGCTGCGCGGCTTGGCTGCTGGGCGGGTGGCTGAACTGCGCGGCGCAGCGATTGACAGCTGGTGAGGCTAGGCGCAGACCCAAAGCGGACGGGAACTGCCCGCCGGGGCAAACAAGTGTCAAACGGCTTTTCCGACGCACAAAGCTTTCAAAATATCCGCGCCGGTTGTTCTTGTGAGAATCGGTTTCCAGGCCTGCGCGCATTGATCATCGAGCTGTATGTCAAGCGAGTCACCGGCCTCGCATTGCGCAGTGTTTTTAGGCGGTAATTTTTCGCCGCCGGCCATCGACTTTGTGTACAAACTTTGCCGCCATGTGCGCGCCTGGCGGTTTTCACAGTCGTACTGGTTCAATGCTTTGGAAGACATAGCCCCGTCCTCGGCCGGGCCATCCCGGTCGTAAATAACCCAGGCAAAAAGATAGTCACCGCGCCGTTGCATGGATTTGGATTCAACCCAAATAGTGACCGATCTATCACTATTGAGCGTCAAGATGCTCCATTGGGCGTGGGCAAATGAAATCGGGAGCGCCAGAAAGGCAAAAACGCAGGCGCAACGGGTCCATCGGGTGCGCAAGGAGAAAGTAGTTTTCTTCAAAATAATGCCTTCCAAAGGGCGACGGTCCGGGCGCTGCAACTTGAAGCAAGCAGCAAGACCGCTGAGGCCGGGTTTTACACCAAAGTTACACCTGGGATCACAACTGTCCCTTGCTTCGGCTGCGCCGTGCGGGTGGATTGAATTCGGTGGGCTTGTCTTTTACCCAGGAGATAAATCGCGCCATTTCTGGATGCACCCGCAGCGCCTGTGGACTGGCGTAGTTTCTGGCCAACTCTGTTTCCGTAAACAAAGCGTGAATTTGCTTGTGGCACGCGCGGTGCATATCAACGGTGATCACACCGCCGCGGGACTTAGGAATCAAGTGGTGTGCATCTCGCAGCGCTGGTGGAATTGAGCGATCGCAGAGCGCGCAAACTGCAAGCTCCGCGACCTTCGCTTGCTGCGCTTGCGTGCGCGCTTCCGACTGAAGACGCTTGATGCGCCCCTTGGACACTGCTGCGGCTCCTCTGGCTAATGGTTATTTATTGACCATGCGAACCAAGACCATAGCAGCCAGAACAATATGCCCCAAGGTAAGAAGAACAGAAAATCCATGCAAGTACACGAAGCGCTTTCTCAAGCCCGCATCAGTGGCTCGGTTGATCGCAGGCATCAGTAATTGCCGCGCAGCAACCGTGGTCAACGCCACGAAAGCCATCACTGCTGCGATGAACGAATCCGAACGAAAAGTCAACGCCGCGACCAGTCCCGAGGACAAGATGACAAACATGTAAAACGGCGGAAATGCGTTCCTAATCAGCATGCGAGCCTCGGTGGGAGGCAAGAACTTGAACAAGAAGGCAGCAAATCCTGCTGAGAAAAGCAGCATGCCGCCGAACAGCCAAGCAACGACCAAAACGCTTGCCACGTGCGAGAAAGAGCCAACCATGTCACGTTCCTTCAAATCGGGCTAGCTTAAAGAGGTTGCATTAACGTCGGGGAACGAAGGCTTTCCAAGAGCTCAAGTTTGCCCAGTAACGCGTTTTTTTGAAGTGCAAGAATCACCAGCAACTGTGTTGCTGCGTGTTACTGACCCAAAATTGAGGAAAATCAACGCACTCCTGTGGCTTTACGAGGATGTGGCTTTCAATTACGTCACAAGTCTGCGCGCAAACAACGAAAAAATGATCCGCCTAATCCAGTCGCTTTGATGAGCCAGCAGACCCAAGCTCCAACTACCTTGACTGTTGCTGACACCGCACAACGCCGCCTAGTGCAAGTGCTTTTTGTCGGGGTCTTCATGGCAGCACTTGATTCCGCCATCGTGGGGCCAGTCCTGCCTGCATTGCGTGAAGCCTTTGGTATCGACAACCGCACCGCTGGCCTGCTGTCCACCGTCTTTTCCCTGAGTTCGATGTGCAGCACGGCGCTGATGGCTTACTTCAGCGACCGCCATGGTCGCCGTCCGGTGTATCTGGCCAGCGTGGCGCTTTTCGCCATCGGCTCCTTATGTATTGCCGCCGCACCCAGCTTTGACCTGCTGCTGGTAAGCCGTGCCATCCAGGGCATAGGCGCAGGGGGCATTGCGCCGGTGGCCAGTGCAGTAATTGGTGATGTGTTCACAGCCGAGCGGCGGGGTCGTATTTTGGGGCTGATTGGTGCCACCCACGGCATGGCCTTTGTGCTCGGGCCGCCACTGGCCACGGTCCTCACATCTACGCTGGGCTGGCGCTGGCTGTTTTTGGTAAATATTCCCGTCGCTCTGGTCGTGCTGTGGCTGGGGGCCCGCAGCCTGCCGCGCCAGCGCACCGACGCCGCACCAGGCCCCATCGACACGGCGGGTATTGCCGTTACTTTATTGTTTCTGCTGTGTTTGGTGATGGGTATTTCGCGCCTGCCTGACTCGGCCACTGGGATGCTGCTGTGGCCCTGGTTTCTGGCCGCCAGTGGCCTACTGCTGGCCGCTTTGGTAGCCATTGAAAAACGACAGCCGCAAGCGCTGATTCCGATTGAGCTGTTTGCACACCGGCAACTGGCTTGTGTCTATGTGCTAACACTGGGGGTGGGGTTCTCCATGGGTGGCATCGTGTTTTTGACCACTATTGCTACGCTGGCTTATGGCGTTAGCGTCGAGCACGCGGGCTTGGCACTGCTGCCTTTGGTGCTGTGCTCCATGGTGGGCTCCATGGCGGCAGGAAGGCTGCTGACCCGTCTGGGTGCTCGCAACCTGGTGATCTTTGGTTTTGGACTGCTAACGCTGGGATACCTGCAAAGCGCAGTGCCACAGACCGGGCTTACCGCCTTCGTGGTGGCGTCTGTACTGGTGGGTATTGGCCTGGGTGTGGTGGTCAGCGGCGCACTGCGCTCCGTTGCGATCGATGAGGCACCGCCTGCCCTGCGCGGCACGGCCCAAGGACTGATCAATATTTTCAATGCGGTGGGGACGCTGTTGGCTGTAACTTGCATTAGCGCCATTGCTGACTTTGAAGGCGGAGGGCTGACCGGATTTAGCCACGCTTATCTTGCCCTAGGGCTGAGCATGCTCGTCATGCTGCCGATTGCATTCGGACTGAAAAGACCAAGGGATCATGTCCAAAACTCAGTTTGAGAGCTAGGCATAAGCGAATATGTCCCACCTTGTGAAACGCCAGCGTCAATTACGCCTCCTGGGGGCTGCAACCGGTCATTTCTCAGGCCTGT
>JARXAU010000126.1 GCA_029865675.1 Rhodoferax sp. | reverse complement strand
GCGTTGTTGCGGTCGCGCTGCATATAGGCCAACTTGAGAACCACGTTTTTTTCATGCGTGCCGCCCGGGCCTATGGCGCCGGGGTCTTCGCCGGCGTGGCCAGGGTCCAGGGCGACGATGATGAGGCGGTCGGTGGCCAGGTAAGACGGGCCTTGCGTCAGGTTGGCGCCGGGGCTGCCAGCGCGCAAAGGCGGCGCTGGGGAAGCGGTGGCTGTGGCGGTGCTGCTCGCGCTGGGGGCTCCGGTGATGGGGGCGCCGGTAATGGTGGTGCCGGTAATGGTGGTGCTATTTGCGGGTGCCGCAGACTGCGCTGATTGACCCAGGCGCTGCGCCATCAGCTCGCCCAGCGGGTCGCTGGCTGCCGGTGCCGAGGCGGCAGGCGCGGGCTTGGCTTGCGCGATTTGCGCCACCAGCGCGTCCAGCGGGTCAAGGCTGCGCAGCGGGTAGAGGTCCAGCACCAGGCGGTGCTGGTAGGCAGCGACTGGCGACAGCGTGAACATTTGCGGGCGCACGCCTTGTTTGAGGTCAATTACCAGGCGCACCACGTCGGCCGAATACTGGCCCACGCGAATGCGGTCGATATTGGGGTCGTCGGCCTTGACCTTGGCCACCAGCTCTTTGAGCGCCGGGTTGAGCGTCACCCCGGCAATGTCCATCGCCAGGCGCGGCGGGCTGCCCACTTGCGTTTGGGTGGCGCTCAGGGCCGCGTCGGACTCTATGGTGACGCGCGAATACTCGGGCGCTGGCCAGACGCGCACGGTCAGGATGGTGGCGTTTTGGCCTGCCAGGGCACTGCGCTGCAGCAGGCCCAGTGTGAGCACCAGCGCGCCCTGCTGCACCAGGCTGCGCCGCTTCATGGCGCTGCGCCCCCAAGTTCCAGCCCGCGCAGCAAAGCGGCGCCGGTGGTCGTGTGGGCCGCCAGCGTCACTTGGCGTGCGCCCTCAGGCAGGGCGCTTAAGGTGATGTTCAGGTCTATCACCGGCAGCACCTGCGCGGCTTTTTCTGGCCACTCTGCGAGTTTCAGGCCGGGGCTGGCGAAGATGTCTCTAAATCCGGCGTCCTCCCACTCGCGGGCGTCGCCAAAGCGGTAAAAGTCAAAGTGCCAAATGTTCAGGCCCGGCAGTTCGTAGGGCTCTACCACCGCGTAGGTAGGGCTTTTGACCCGGCCTTGCACGCCCAGTGCGCGCAGCAAGTGGCGCACCAGCGTGGTTTTGCCCGCGCCCAAGTCGCCCTGCAGGGCGATAAAGGTATGGGCCAGCCCTGGCTGGCGCGCCAGTGCTTGGGCAAATGCCTCGGTCGCAGTCTCGTCGGGCCAGATCAGGCCCAGAGGCGGGGTTTTTACAATCGCGGGGTGAATATCCATAACGCGCAGACTAGCACTCCAAAAGACGGCCTGGCGAAAACCCCGGAACAGGCTGCCGCGTTGCTCGCGCACTTGCGCCTGTGGGGCCAGGCCCTGGGATTCTCCCAAATTGGTGTGGCCGGAGTCGATCTGGCGAGTGCCGAACCCGGCCTGCTGGCCTGGTTGGCGCAAGGCTTTCATGGCGACATGGACTATATGCAGCGCCACGGCCTCAAGCGCGCGCGTCCGACCGAGCTGCTGCCCGGCACCTTGAGCGTCATCACTGCCCGCATGGACTACCTGCCCCGCAACACGCCCGAGGGCTGGCAAGCCATTGAATTTGACCGCCTGAACCGCTCTGACACCGGCACCGTATCGCTCTACGCACGGGGGCGGGACTACCACAAGGTGGTGCGCAAGCGCCTGCAGCAGCTCGCCGACAAGCTGGCCGCGCACCTGGGCCCGCTGGGCCACAGGGCGTTTACCGATTCGGCCCCGGTGTTGGAGGCCGAGCTTGCCACCCGCAGCGGCCAGGGCTGGCGCGGCAAGCACACGCTGGTGCTGAACCGCGAGGCCGGGTCCATGTTCTTTTTGGGCGAGATTTATGTGGATGTGGCGCTGCCGCCCACGGCGCCAGTGGAGGCGCACTGCGGCACGTGCACCGCGTGCATTGCAGCCTGCCCCACGCAGGCCATCTTCGCACCCTACCAGCTGGACGCGCGGCGCTGCATTTCTTACCTGACGATTGAGCATGCGGGAGCGATTGCGCCCGAGCTGCGCCCCTTGATGGGCAACCGCATTTACGGCTGCGACGACTGCCAGTTGGCTTGCCCTTGGAACAAGTTTGCGCAAGTCAGCCGCCTGGCCGACTTTGACGAACGTGCGGGCTTGAACGGCCAAACCTTGGCCGCGCTTTTGGATTGGACTGAAGCGGAATTTTTACAGCGCAGCGAGGGGAGCCCCATCCGTCGCATCGGCCATGAGCGCTGGCTGCGCAATGTGGCGGTGGCTGCGGGCAACGCGCTGGCGTCGGGGCAGGGGGGTGATGTGTTGCGCGCGGCTTTGGAGCGGCGCTTGAGCGGGGAGAGTGCGCTGGTGCAAGAGCACGTCGCCTGGGCCTTGGCCCAGGAAAGGGCTTAGAACAAAAACCCGGTGGACAGCACTTGTTCCCACATCCAGATGGTCTGGTCGGCCGACCCTTTGTAGACCGGCACGCCGCGCAGCACGCCGTAGGCTACTTTGGAGGTGAGTTCCAGATACAAGGCTTTGTAGACCCGGTAGCGCAGGCCGACTTCTACGCCGGCCGTCCAGCCGTTGATTTGCCACCAGTCGTTTTTGGAGAAGCAGCACACGTTTTCATTTTTCGGTCCCACCTCATTGGGATTGTCCAAAATCGTGTTGTCGGCGTGCGGCAGCAAGATGCCGGCCCCGGCGCGGCTGATGAGTTGCAGTTGCCCGGCTTGGTTTTCTGGCCCGCGCAAGTGCTTGAGCCACACCGCGTTCACCATCAGGTGGTTCAGTCCGTTGTGCAGCGCGTAGTTGAAGTTTTGCGCGTCCAGCGTCATGGGGCTGCTGGCAGGGGCGTTGTTGATGGTGCCCGATACGTCCACGGTCTGGCCCAGATCGACGTTGTATTTGCTGTGGTCCAGGGAAAACTCGATGGCAAAAGTCTTCTCCGGGTTCATGAACTTTCCAATCCGCACGTTTTCTTGGGGGTTGGTGAAGTCCAGCTCGAGCAGCGATTTGAAGGTGTCTTGCGGGCTGGACGCAAAGTCGCTGGCCTTGGCCTGGTGCACCGTAAAGTCGTTGCCCAAGCTGGGTTGGGAGATGTGGATGTCCGACGGCGCGTAAAACTGGCGGCTGTAGCCCCATGAGAAATACCAGTTGCCTTCTTGCTGTAGTGCCTGGTCAAAGCTGGCCTTGACGGAGGTTTCGGTCGCTGGAGCTGGAGCTGGGGTTAGGGCTGGGGCTGACCCGCTGGAGCCGTCTTGCGCAAACGCTGTGCCCCATTGCAAGAGCGCAAACACGGCAGCCAGTACCAGGAGTTGTGTGGGTGTTTTGGTCATGGGGCGCTTAGTAAGCCTGGTGGAGGTGCCCAAAGGGCGAGCGGGAATCATATACGCGCACCCTGCGCGGAAGCCCATGCATGGCAGCACAGGGCGAGGCGGGTCTGAGCGGGGCCGGCGCGCTATACCCCGTAGAGCGGTCGCAGCACGCCCAGTGCAAAACCCAGGCTGAGCATGCCCAACAGCGTTGACAGAGACACCAAGCTGGCCACATATGAGCCGTCATAGCCCATCTTGCTGGCCAGCACATAGCAGCTCGCTGCAGTGGGCAGGGCGGCATAAGCCAGCAAGATGGTGGCTTGCGAATGGTTCAGGCCCCAGGCAAACGCCGCTGCCAGCCCCACCAGCGGCAGCACCAAATGGCGTATGGCTAGCACCGCTACGGCCAGCGTTTTCGCCCGCGCCAGTGCGCCCATTTGAATGCCAGCGCCCGCTGCCATGAGTCCAAGCGCCAGGGCCGCTGCACCCACGCGGCTAAAGGTGGGCTCCAGCCACTGGGGCAGACTCAGCCCCACCAGGTTGGTGAGCAGCCCGGTAGTGGTGGCCACCAGAAGCGGGTTGCGTGAGAGTTCACGCGCCAAAGATCGCGACCCCCCACGTGCCATAGGCCAAACGGCGGCAACGTTGACCAGCGGCACACACACGCCAATGAGTACCGCGATCTCTTGGGACCCCACCGGCCCGGCCAATCGCTCGGCCATTGCCAGCCCGATGAACGAGTTGAATCGAAACGCGACCTGCGCCGACGCTGCGTGATCGCGTGTGGGAATGTGGCGCCTGAGGCCCGGCACGAAGGGGATGGCGTAAGCCAATACAACGCCTGCTGCGATGACGCTCCAGCCAGCAGCCACCAGTTTAGAGGCAGCACCCAAATCCAGCGGGCTTTTGATAATTGAGTGAAAAAGCAGCGTGGGAAACAGCAGGTAGTACACCAGCGTGTCCACCTGGCTCCAGACATTTCGGTTTAACGAGGTGAGTTTGCAGACCAGGTAGCCCAGCAAAATCAAGGAAAACTCCGGAACCAAAAGAGAGGCGTAATTCACCACAGCAGGATAACAGCTACCGTTTTTCGTTAACCCGCTTCGCCCCACAGGGGCGCAGCGGGCAATCTGTGCAGATGTACTATTGGCCCGCTTCCCCCGCTTGTTCACCCCTAACCGACCTGAGGAGTTCACCTTGCACCACCGCTATCTTGTTGTCGCCAGCCTACTTGTCGCTGGCCTCCTGCCGTTCCAAGCCGCCAAGGCCCAGACCTATCCGAACCGCACGATCAAACTCCAGGTGCCCTTCGCCCCCGGTGGCACCACGGACATCATCGCTCGCGTCATTGCCGAGCCCTTGGCCAAGGCGCTAGGCCAGCCCGTGGTGGTAGAAAACAAGGCGGGCGGTGGCGGTTTGATCGGGGCGAATGAGACGGCCAAATCGGCGCCAGACGGCTATTCGCTTGGTGTTGCCACGGTGTCTACCGTCGCCTCCAATCCCGCCATCAATCCCAAAACCCCTTACAACCCGCTCACCGACTTCACGCCCATCATCAACATTGCCGCCACGCCGAACATCATCGCCGTGCACCCTAGTTTTCCCGCTAAGGATTACAAAGGCTTCGTGGCCGAGCTGAAAAAGAATCCAGGACGGTATTCGTACGCGTCTTCCGGCACTGGCGGCATTGGTCATATGCAGATGGAGCTGTACAAAAACTTGGTCGGAGTGTTTGTGACCCATATTCCCTACCGGGGCGCAGGCCCGGCCCTCAACGACACCGTGGCAGGCCAGGTGCCGACAATGTTCGATAACTTGCCGTCGGCCCTGCCCTTCATCTTGTCCAACCGGCTGGTGCCCATCGTGGTGGCAGCGCCGCAGCGGCTGAGTCAGCTGCCCAATGTGCCCACCTTCAAAGAGGTCGGCTTGGAGCCCGTCAACCGCATGGCGTTTTATGGCATTTACGGTCCTAAAGGCTTGCCAAAAGACGTGGTGGATAAAGTCAACGCCGCTGTGCGCAAAGCCTTGGAAGACCCGGCGGTAAAAAAGCGCATTGAAGACACTGGCTCCATCGTCCTTGGCAATACGCCCGAGGAGTTTGCCGAGCAAATTCGCGCGGAGTTTGCGGTGTACAAAAAAGTGGTCGAATCTGCCAAGCTGCAACTCGACTGAACGTGGCGGCAAGGTCGGCACTCGGTGCTGCAGAAAGGGCAGTTGGGGCAGTGGTGACCCCGATGCCTGTTGACGAGTCCATCGGCGCTTTTGTCGACGCCCTGTGGCTTGAGGAAGGCCTCTCGAACAATACTTTGGAAGCCTACCGGCGCGACCTGAACCAGTTGCTTGCCCACCGCCAAGGCCAGGCCCTGGTAGCTTGCGCTGAAGCAGATTTGCAGGCCTATTTTTCCGCCCGCCACG
Organism: Rhodoferax sp.; assembly: GCA_029865675.1. Lineage (GTDB taxonomy): Bacteria > Pseudomonadota > Gammaproteobacteria > Burkholderiales > Burkholderiaceae_C > Allorhodoferax. Next base: position 217 of record JARXAU010000126.1, on the reverse strand, counting down.
CCACCACCAAGGCCACCACCGCCAACCGGCGGCTGACCGTGTTCAAGCGCTATTTCCGCTGGGCGCTGCGCGAGGGGCGCATCTCGGCCGACCCCACGCTGAAGCTCCAAGCGGCCAAACAGGCCCTGCGCGTGCCCAAAAGCCTCACCGAGGCGCAGGTTGAAGCCCTGCTGGCGGCGCCCGATGTGTCCACCGCCCTGGGTGTGCGCGACCGCAC
>JARXAU010000229.1 GCA_029865675.1 Rhodoferax sp. | reverse complement strand
GGTCTGACACAGACGTGGGGCAAACAATGCCGTTTTTGCGAAGCCTCTAGGATAGCCCATCAGATACTTCGGCGGTTAGGCATGCCGCCGGGCACTTACTCGGATGCTTTTCCGTGCCAACACCGCAGGCGCTGACGCAGGGTGCGCACGCGGTCGAGCAAGCCCCAAAACTGACGCGCCTGCACCTTAAGCCGGTAGTCGGTGTCGGCAATTTGGCCGTCCATTGCCTCACTCATTCGGGAGGTCAAGGTCGGGGATGGAAGCTCTAGATAAGCGTCAGACTCAGACCCAAAGCGCTGGACCGTAGCACCCGCGTTGCGGGCAATTTTGAGCATGGCAGCGTTTTCCGTGAGCGCGTGGATGAACATCTGAGACACATGGTGGTTTTGTGCGTGCACCTGCGCTCTGGCAAAAAGCTTGGCTCCCAAGCCCTTGCCCCGGTAGTTGGGGGACACTGAAACGCCGAATTCCGCGCCGCGCTTGGCGTCGGATTGCGGACCGTAGGCCAGGTGCGCAACCGCAATCAGGTGCAGGTGGCGGTTAAAGACGCCGTAGATTTGGTCGCGATCAAAATCCAAACCCGACACGTAAGCCTCGATCTGCGCATCTTGCGCCCCGTAGCCAAAACGCAGGTAGCGATCTCTCGGCGATAGGCCAAGCAAGTGCGCCAGCACGGCCCAGCGGTGGCGCGGGCGCAGGCTTCGGACCGGAACCAGCGCCGCCTGCAGCCTTCGCTCGCCAGGCACCGATTGCTGCGGGGCCGCGCGGTCCATGCGCAACAGCGCGCATGCACCGTCCACCACCATCGCGAAGAGTTCCGAAAATTGCCGCATGAACCACTATAAGGGTTTTCCCTAGGTTGCGCGGTGTGCCAGCACAGCAATCCTGCGATGCGGGCGGCGACGAACGCCCACGTGCTCGGGGGCGGCAGGTAAATCAGGTGCTGCGCTTGCCGCGCAGTGCGTCCACGCCGAGCTGTTTGAGCTTGCGGTAAAGGTGGGTGCGCTCCAAGCCCGTCTTCTCTGACATACGGGTCATGGAGCCTGCTTCTTTGGTGAGGTGGTATTCAAAATAGCCGCGTTCAAACGCATCACGTGCTTCGCGCAGGGGCAGGTCCAGGTCAAAGCTTTGCAAAGCACTGCGCACTGGGGCCAACACCGGTGGAGTGGTGGCAACCAAGCCCGCGCTGTGGCCCGCCGATGTGCTTTGTGAGCCACTGAACAAGGGCTGCGAGAGGCGTTGGTTGCGCATCAGCCCCAGCTCCACTGCCTTGAGGAGTTTTTGCAAGGTGACGGGTTTTTCTAGGAAAGCCAGTGCGCCAATTTTGGTCGCCTCCACAGCAGTGTCGATCGTGGCGTGACCACTCATCATGATCACCGGCATGGTGAGCGCACCGGTGCTCGCCCACTCTTTGAGGAGAGTCACGCCATCGGTGTCAGGCATCCAGATATCGAGCAAGACCAGGTCGGGGCGCTCGCGCAGGCGGGCAGCGCGGGCTTGGGCGGCGTTTTCCGCCAGCTCTACCGCATGCCCTTCGTCGTTGAGAATTTCCCACAGCAAGTCACGAATTCCGTGCTCGTCGTCCACCACCAATATGTTTGCCATGATTTGTGCGCTGCTCGCTTAGGCCTGGGTTGCGGTGTTGGGGATGTCTTCTGCGGCCAATGACAGCGACACCTGAGCGCCAAAAACGGCGCCATCGTTCACTCGGTTGTTGATCTCGATGCGCGAGGCGTGGTCGTCGGCGATCTTTTTCACCACCGCCAGGCCCAAGCCGGTGCCGCGCTGCTTGGTGGTGACATAGGGCTCAAACGCGCGTTTGAGTATGTGCTCTGGAAAGCCCCCGCCATGGTCCATCACCGACAAACGGACCCGGCCCGAATTGGGCAGTAACTGGGTGCGCAGCACGATGCTGGCGTCAGCGTCTGCAGGCGGCGTTCCACCAAGCGCGGCCCATGCCTGCTCGCTGGCGTCCTGGGCGTTTTGCAGGAGGTTGTGCAGCACCTGGCGCAGCTGCTCCGCGTCACCCATCACGCGGGGAATCTGCGCGTCAAGCTCCAAGTGAATGGGTACTGCCGTGGACTCGTAGAGGTGCATCACGTCGGTCACCAGCAGGTTGAGGTCAACGGGCTCCAGTACCGCAGCAGGCAAGCGGGCGTAATCACGGAAATCGTTGACCAATCGCTTCATGGCATCCACCTGTTCAACGATGGTTTTGACCGATTTGGTCAAGATCAGCTGTTCACTGGGCTGCAGTTTGCCGCTGAGCTTCATCTCCAGGCGCTCGGCCGAAAGCTGAATGGGGGTGAGCGGATTTTTGATCTCATGCGCCAGACGGCGCGCCACCTCGCCCCAGGCCTGGGCGCGCTGGGCCGAGACAATGTCAGAGATGTCGTCAAACACCAGCAAACGCGTGCGATCAGGCAATATGGCGCCGCGCGCCACCAGGGTGCGTGCCCGGTCTGCCCCGCTGGCCATACTGTCGTTGCTGGCCCCCAGCTCAAATGACTGTTGCCAGTGATTATTGGATTGCTCTAGGCGGCGGCTCAAAAACTCAGCAAACTGTTGCTGAACGCCGAGGGCAAATGATTCCAGCCCTGGCAATTGGCGCAGCACAGCGTCTTGAAAGCTCTGCGCCGGCAACTGCAAGATGCGCGCCGCGCCAGGGTTGGCAGATCGCACACTGCCGTCGGCGTTCAGCACCAGCACGCCAGAAGTCAAGTTGTCCAGTATGGTTTGCAGGTGAGCGCGCGCGGAATCGACCTGGGACATGCTGCGCTGCACGGTGTAGCGGGCGTCCGCGAGCTGCTGGGTCATGGAGGCAAAGGCCCGGGTCAGGCCGCCCAGCTCGTCATTGCCCTGAAGGGTGTACTTGGGCGTCAGGTCACCCGCCGCCACTTGGCTCACGCCCTCGGTCAGTACTAGCAAGGGCCGCGCGATTTGGTTGCCCAAAATGACTGCCAGCAAAATGGCCCCGAAGACGGCCAAAAACAGACTCAGCGTCAGGGTTCCGATGTACATGCGCTTGAGGCCTTCGCGGGCTAAGGCGCGCTCCTGGTACTCACGGTTTGCCACTTGGACCGCCATGGCATTGGTCAAAAAATTGGCCGGTAACGCGCGCTGGACCAATAAGAAGCGCTGCTCCGTTGTTAAGCCAACGCTGGAATTGGCGATGGGCACCAGGGCTTTGATACGGGGGCTGCCCAATTTGCCGGGCCCTCCGTCCTCCAGACCCTCCACCCAAGCCAGGGAACGTTCGGCACGCGCAGTACGAAACTGGCTGCCCGTGGGCTTATCAGGGCTGAGCTGAAAACCGATCGGCCCCACACTGGCCAGCAGTTTGCCGCCCGAACTCCAGACGGTGGCCTCGGTGGCACCCAGCTGTTCCATGACACGCCCCAGTACCAAGCTGGGCACCACATCGCTGGTGTCGGTGAGTTGGCTGGCCGCGATGCGCGATTTGCTGGCCAGGTCATTGGACATGGTGACCAGGGTGACATGGCCCAGGTTGAGGCCAGCCTCCAAAGCACCTTCGACTTTCACGTCAAACCAGGTCTCGATCGAGCGGGCCACGAACTGGTAGGAGACGATGTAAATCAGCAAGCCCGGCGCTACACCGACGAGTGCAAAAATGGTCGCCATTTTGACCAACAGGCGGCTCCCAAAGCGCCCCTGGCGCACGCGCTGGTACAGGCGCACGCCGACCCACGTGATGGCCAACAACAAGGACGTCGCCACCACCACGTTGATGGTGAACAAGCGCGCGTAGTTTTGTTCGTACATCTCCCGGTTGTTGGTGGCCTGGGTTAACAGGTACAACAGCACCAAACCGATCACCACCATGAAAACTGCGCCAATGGCAATAGTGCGGCGCATCATGCGCGATTGGCCGGGATGCGCCGCTGCGCTGGGTGCGAGAGCGGCGAGTGTGGTCATTTGGCAGCCTCAGACCGCACTGGGGCACGCCCACTGGTCCGAATGTCCCACTCCGACTGGCCAATCGTGCCAATCTGGAACGGTCGGGGAAGTTGGCCCAAATCCAGCCGGAAACGGAACTCGACCCGGTATTTGCCTGAGGACTCTGACTCGCCAAGTTCGCCCACGCGCCAGCGCGACACCTGCTTGATGGTGGCCATGGCCTCGGTCAGTGTGTCGAAGTTCTGGCTTAAAGCCAAGCCTTGCGGTCCATCCCCGCCTGCGGCACCGGTGGCGTTGACACGCCACCGGCGCGTCAAGGGCTGGTAAGCCAAGCGCAGCTGACGTTGCACGCCGGTTACCCGCTTGTCATACCAGTACCAGCGCTCTTGCAACAGGTCGGACTCCAGCATGAAAAACAAGGGAACGCCCTTGAGCAAGGCCTCCTCCACCACGGCGGGAAGCTCGAAAGCAATCGTGGCAGACACTAAGACTTCGGTACCCGCCCGGTCCGCCCGCAACTGGTCGAGGGCTGCCGCAGTTTGCGCATGCGCCCAAGGCATGGTCAGCAAAATGACCATCACCAAGCAGCATTGGCGCACGCGTTCAAGCATGGCGCTTTTCCAGCAGCGCGTAGTAGAAGCCATCGTAATCATGGTTTGAATTGTCGCCGACATCGGCGTCCAACGGCCCGCAGCCTGGAAGCAGGTGTCCAGGCGCGGGAAGCATGCGGGCCTGACTTTGACGGGCCAGAAAGGCCTGGATTTGGTCTGCACCTTCGGCTAGGAACACAGAGCAAGTACAGTACACCATGCGCCCACCAGGGCGCAGCAAGAGCCACAGAGCGTCGAGCAACTGGGCTTGCAGGCGTGCCAACTGCGCGATGTCGGACTCCCGACGCAACCAGCGCACATCGGGGTGGCGGCGCACGATGCCGGAGGCGGTGCAGGGTGCGTCCAATAGGATGCCGTCAAAGGGAACGCCGTCCCACCAGTCTTGCGGTTTGGCGGCGTCGGCGGTGCGCAGCTCGGCGTGCAGGCCGAGGCGCTCCAGGTTGTGCCCGACGCGCTGCATCCGCCGCGCGTCCAGTTCTACCGCGAGGACGTCAGCGTCCGACGCTTCGAGCAAATGCGCTGTTTTGCCGCCGGGGGCGGCGCATGCGTCCAGTATGCGCGCTTTTGCACTCAGACCCTGCAGCAGCAGCGGCGCGGCCATTTGTGCAGCAGCGTCTTGCACCGACACCCAGCCCTGGGCAAAGCCAGGCAGTTGGCTCACCGGCGCAGGCTGGTCCAGATACAGCGCAGCGGCTTCCCCTGAGCACCCGGCAATGCCCACCGCCTGAAGTTGCGCAAGGTAGTGGGCCGGGGTGGACTTGCGCACGTTAACCCTCAGTGTCATCGGAGGGTGGCGGTTGGCACCGGCCAAGATAGTTTGCCAATGCCGTGGGTGCTCGCGCTGCAAGCGCTCAACCCACCAGCGCGGATGGTTCCAACGGGACTCTGGATCGTGGTCGGTGGCAGCCACCAAGGCCGCGCGCTCGCGCAAAAAACGGCGCAAACAGGCGTTGACAAAGTGGGCATGGGCTGCAGTCATCGGGTTGCGCTTGAGCGCTTCAACTGCTTGGTTGACCAAGGTGAAAGCGTCGTAGGGCGCGTCGGCCTCGTTCCATGCCAGCGCCAAGGCCACGCACAAAAGCGCGTCGGTGCCCGGCGAGGGCTGGCGGCTGACCAACTTGCTGCGCAAGGCCTGGGCGCGGCCCAGGTTGCGCCACACATGAAAGGCCAGCGCTTGCACGCCGGGCCGCAGCGTGGCGTCCACCACCTCCACGGCCGCCGTACCGGAACTGCCCTTGCGCACCGCCGCAATCACGCCCGCCGTTGCCTGAAGCTGGCGCCACAAGGGCGTGGGTTCTTGGAATGCCTTAGCCATGTTCACTTATGTTTACGCATGTTTCATCTTAGTGGGGCGCGCGGCTACCGCTGCACGCCACACCCGGTACCTCGGGCGGACGCCACACGCTGTGGTTGCCCGGCGGTATGCAAAAAAATACCCCGGCCTCACCAATGGCAAGTCCGGGGTACCGCAGTCTGGCGCAGCGCAGGCTTATTCGGCCGAAGCGCCCTCTTCTGACGAGACTTCGCTGGCGTCGGTATCCGCTGCCAGTTCTGCGGCGTCGGCTTCTGCAATCGCACGGCGCTCGGACTCGTCCATCTGCTCGCGTACCACACGGGCTTCGTGGTAGGCCATGCCGGTGCCTGCGGGAATCAAGCGACCGACGATGACGTTCTCCTTCAAGCCACGCAGCTCATCGCGCTTGCCCATGATGGCGGCTTCAGTCAGCACGCGGGTAGTTTCCTGGAAGGAAGCCGCACTGATGAAGCTGTCGGTGGACAGGGACGCTTTGGTGATCCCGAGCAGCAAATTGGTGAAGGTGGCCGGTATCTTGTCCTCACCGCGCAGACGGTCGTTGGTGTTGAGCATCTCGGAGCGCTCGACCTGCTCGCCATTGATGTAGCCCGAGTCACCTGCGGCTTCCACCACCACGCGACGCAGCATCTGGCGCACAATCACTTCAATGTGCTTGTCGTTGATCTTCACGCCTTGCAAGCGGTAGACGTCTTGAACTTCGTCCACGATGTAGCGGGCCAGCTCTTCTGAGCCCAGCAAGCGCAAGATGTCCTGGGGGTCGGCCGGGCCGTCCACCACGCTCTCTCCCTTGTTCACCACCTGGCCTTCGTGCACCAGAATGTTCTTTTCCTTGGGCACCAGCTCTTCCCAGACCTTGCCTTCGGGGTCGGTAATCTGCAAGCGCACTTTGCCCTTGGTTTCCTTGCCGAAAGAAATGGTGCCGGTGGCTTCGGCCAACACGCCCTTGTCTTTGGGTGAGCGGGCTTCGAACAACTCGGCCACACGCGGCAAACCGCCGGTAATGTCGCGCGTCTTCTGCCCTTCGATGGGAATACGGGCCAGCACTTCGCCAGGGCCCACGTCTTGGCCATCACGCACTTGCACCAATGCGCCGATCGGGAAACCAATAGTCACTGCGTGGTCGGTGCCAGGAATCTTGACTTCCTTGCCGACCGCGTCGATCAGCTTGACCTGGGGACGCACGATCTTGGCTGCACCTCGGCGCTTGGGATCGATCACCACCAGGGTAGACAGGCCGGTGACATCGTCGACTTGGCGGGCCACAGTCAAGCCCTCCTCCACATTCTCGAAACGCGCCCGTCCGGCGAACTCGGTAATGATAGGGCGGGTCAGGGGGTCCCAGTTGGCCAAAATCGCGCCAGCTTTGACAGCCTGGTCGGCTTTGATGCTGAGGACCGCGCCGTAGGGCACTTTGTGGCGCTCACGCTCACGGCCATGCTCGTCTTGGATGACGATTTCGCCAGAGCGGGAAATCACCACCAACTCAGCCTTGCTGTTGGTCACATAGCGCATGGTGGCGTTGAAGCCAATATTGCCGCTGGACTTGGCTTCCACGGTGGACGCAATGGCCGCACGCGACGCGGCACCACCGATGTGGAAGGTCCGGATGGTCAGCTGCGTGCCGGGCTCGCCAATCGACTGGGCGGCGATCACACCAACGGCTTCGCCATGGTTGATCAGGCCGCCACGGCCCAAATCGCGGCCGTAGCACTTGGCGCAAATACCAAAGCGGGTTTCGCAGGTCAGCGCGGTGCGCACCTTGACTTCGTCCACACCATGGGCTTCGAGTTCGTCAATCTTGTCTTCGTCGAGCATGGTACCGGCTTCGGCTACCACCGCGCGGTTTTCGGGGTGCAACACGTCTTCGGCCACGGTGCGGCCCAAAACACGGTCACGCAAGGACTCAATGACCTCACCGCCTTCAACAATGGCGCGCATCAGGTAGCCGTTGTGGGTGCCACAGTCTTGCTCGGTCACCACCAGGTCTTGCGTCACGTCCACCAAACGGCGCGTCAGGTAACCTGAGTTGGCGGTTTTCAGCGCGGTATCGGCCAAGCCTTTGCGCGCGCCATGGGTGGAGATGAAGTACTCCAGCACGTTCAAGCCTTCGCGGAAGTTGGCGGTAATCGGCGTTTCGATGATGGAGCCGTCAGGCTTGGCCATCAATCCGCGCATACCCGCCACTTGGCGAATTTGGGCGGCAGAACCGCGCGCGCCGGAGTCGGCCATCATGTAAATGGAGTTGAAAGACTCTTGGGCCACTTCCTTGCCGTGGCGGTCTATCACCATTTCTTTGGACAGTTTGGCCATCATCACTTTGGACACTTCGTCGCCCGACTTGCCCCAGATGTCCACCACCTTGTTGTAGCGCTCGCCAGAAGTCACCAGCCCGGAAACATACTGCTTCTCGATCTCTTTGACTTCGGTTTGGGCACGGCTGATGATCTCGTGCTTCTCGAACGGCACCAGCATGTCGTCGATACAGATCGAGATACCCGCCTTGGTGGCCAGGCGGAAGCCTGCTTGCAGCAACTTGTCAGCAAACACCACGGTCTCTTTCAAGCCGCACTTGCGGAAAGACACGTTGATGAGCTTGGAGATTTCCTTCTTTTTGAGCGCCTTGTTCAGGTTAGAGAACGGCAGGCCCTTGGGCAGGATTTCTGACAACAGTGCACGGCCGGCCGTGGTTTCCCACAGCTTGGTCGAAGGCACAAATTCGCCTGTCTCTTTGTCTTTGGTGTACTCGGTCAAACGCACGTTGATGCGCGAGTTGAGCTCGACCTCGCCCGCGTCAAACGCGCGCTGCACTTCGCCGGTGTCAGCGAAGATCAGGCCTTCGCCCTTGCCGTTGATGCGTTCGCGGGTGGTGTAGTACAGACCCAGCACCACGTCTTGCGAGGGCACGATGGACGGCTCGCCGTTGGCGGGAAATAGCACGTTGTTGGAGGCCAGCATCAGCGTGCGGGCTTCCATTTGTGCTTCTACCGACAAGGGCACGTGAACCGCCATCTGGTCACCGTCGAAGTCGGCGTTGAAGGCCGAGCAAACAAGCGGGTGCAACTGAATGGCTTTGCCTTCGATCAGGATGGGCTCAAAGGCCTGGATGCCCAAACGGTGCAGCGTAGGCGCACGGTTGAGCATGATGGGGTGCTCTTTGATGACCTCTTCCAGAATGTCCCAAACCACCGGCGTGCCGGATTCGACTTCCTTCTTGGCCGCCTTGATGGTGGTGGCAATGCCCATGGCTTCCAGGCGTGCAAAGATGAAGGGCTTGAACAGTTCCAAGGCCATCAGCTTGGGCAAACCGCACTGGTGCAGCTTGAGGGTCGGGCCCACGGTAATCACCGAGCGACCCGAATAGTCGACGCGCTTGCCCAGCAAGTTCTGGCGGAAACGACCGGACTTGCCTTTGATCATGTCGGCCAGCGACTTGAGTGCGCGCTTGTTGGCACCAGTCATGGCTTTGCCACGACGGCCGTTGTCCAGCAGCGAGTCCACCGACTCTTGCAGCATGCGCTTCTCATTACGGGCAATAATTTCCGGCGCTTTGAGTTCGAGCAAACGGCGCAGGCGGCTGTTGCGGTTGATCACGCGGCGGTACAAATCGTTCAAATCAGAAGTGGCGAAACGGCCACCGTCCAGGGGCACCAGCGGACGCAGGTCGGGCGGCAGCACGGGCAGCACTTCCAGCACCATCCACTCGGGCTTGATCCCCGATTTTTTGAAGGCCTCAAGCACTTTGAGTCGCTTGGAGTTCTTTTTGATCTTCAGCTCGGAGCCGGTCAGGTCGTTGCGCAGGCGCTCAATCGAGCCCTCAATGTCGATGCTTTGCAGCAAGTCCTTGATGCCTTCGGCGCCCATCTTGGCCTGGAACTCGTCGCCGTACTCTTTGAACTTGGCGTCGAAATCGTCCTCGGTCATGATGCTGAATTTCTTCAGCGGTGTCATGCCGGGGTCGGTCACCACATAGGCTTCAAAGTACAGCACGCGCTCAATATCGCGCAGCGTCATGTCCAGCACCAGGCCCAAGCGGCTGGGCAGCGATTTCAGGAACCAAATGTGGGCGCAAGGCGCGGCCAAGTCAATGTGGCCCATGCGCTCGCGGCGCACCTTGGTTTGGGTGACTTCAACGCCGCACTTCTCGCAAATCACGCCGCGGTGCTTGAGGCGCTTGTACTTGCCGCACAGGCATTCGTAGTCCTTGATGGGGCCAAAAATCTTGGCGCAAAACAGACCGTCACGCTCGGGCTTGAAGGTGCGGTAGTTAATGGTCTCGGGCTTTTTGACTTCGCCAAAAGACCAAGAGCGGATTTTCTCGGGCGAGGCCATGCCGATTTTGATGGCATCGAAGTGCTCATCCGGCGTGAACTGCTTAAACAGGTCGAGTAATGATTTCATGGAAATTCCTTATTAATCAGTTGAGGGCAGGCCGCGCTGCGGTCTGCCCCGCAAAACCTCAGGAGCGCTCAAGCTCAATGTCCAGGCCCAAGGAACGGATTTCCTTGACCAGCACGTTGAACGATTCCGGCATACCGGCCTCGATGGAATGCTCGCCCTTGACGATGCTCTCGTACACCTTGGTACGGCCCTGCACGTCATCGGACTTGACGGTCAACATCTCTTGCAAGACGTAGGACGCGCCATAGGCTTCCAGCGCCCACACTTCCATCTCACCAAAGCGCTGGCCACCGAACTGGGCTTTACCGCCCAATGGCTGCTGCGTCACCAGGCTGTAAGGCCCGGTGGAGCGAGCGTGCATCTTGTCGTCGACCAAATGGTGGAGCTTCAAAACGTGCATATAGCCCACGGTGGTGGGACGCTCAAAGGCCTCTCCGCTGCGGCCGTCAAACAAGTTGGCTTGGGTGCGCGTGGCCGTCAGGCCCTTGGCCTTGGCCACGTCGTCGGGGTAAGCGAGTTTGAGCATGCCGCGAATTTCCTCTTCTGACGCGCCGTCAAACACGGGCGTGGCGAAAGTAGCGCCACCTTGCAGGTTGGCAGCCATTTCCAAAATCTGCTCGTCGCTCAAAGCAGCGAGGTCTTCCTTGCGGCCCGAACCGTTGTAGATCGACTCCATAAACTGGCGCATTTCGGCCATCTTGGTCTCAGCCTGCAGCATGTCGCCAATGCGCTGGCCCAGGCCTTTGGCGGCCCAGCCCAAATGCACTTCCAACACCTGGCCCACGTTCATCCGCGAAGGCACGCCCAGCGGGTTGAGCACGATGTCGCACGGTGTGCCGTCAGCCATATAAGGCATGTCTTCGACCTGAACGATCTTGGACACCACACCCTTGTTACCGTGGCGACCGGCCATCTTGTCACCGGGCTGCAAACGACGTTTGACCGCAATGTAGACCTTGACCATTTTGAGCACACCGGCAGGCAGCTCGTCGCCCTGGGTGAGCTTTTTGCGTTTCTCTTCAAACGACAAGTCAAAGCTGTGGCGGGTTTGCTCCAGCGATGCCTTGATGCTTTCCAGTTGCGAGGCCACGGCGTCGTCGGCGGGGCGAATGTCAAACCAGTGGAATTTCTCCACCCAGTCAAGATACGCTCGGTCGATCTTGGTGCCCTTGGCCAGTTTTTGCGGCCCTCCGTTGGCTGCCTTGCCGTCGAGCAACTTGGCGATACGGTCGTAGGCGTCGGCTTCCACAATGCGGATCTGGTCGTTCAAGTCGAGGCGGAAGCGCTTTAACTCGTCGTCAATGATCTGCTGCGCGCGCTTGTCGCGGGTAATGCCTTCGCGGGTGAAGACCTGCACGTCAATGACGGTGCCGGAGCTGCCCTGGTCCACGCGCAGCGAAGTGTCTTTCACATCGCTGGCTTTTTCGCCGAAGATGGCGCGCAAGAGCTTCTCCTCCGGTGTCAGCGTGGTTTCACCTTTGGGTGTGACCTTGCCCACCAGCGTGTCGCCGGGCAGCACTTCGGCGCCGACGTAGATGATGCCGGACTCATCCAGGCGGTTGAGCTGCTGCTCGGCCAGGTTCGGAATGTCGCGGGTGATTTCTTCAGCGCCGAGCTTGGTGTCACGCGCCATGACCACGAGTTCTTCAATATGGATCGAGGTGTAGCGGTCTTCGGCGACCACGCGCTCGCTAATCAAAATCGAATCTTCGAAGTTGTAGCCGTTCCACGGCATAAACGCCACCAGCATGTTCTGACCCAGGGCGAGCTCGCCCAGGTCGGTCGATGCGCCGTCGGCAATCACATCGCCGCGGTCCAGCTTGTCGCCCTTCTTGACGATGGGACGCTGGTGGATGTTGGTGTTTTGGTTGGACCGCTGGTACTTGATCAGGTTGTAAATGTCCACACCCACTTCGCCCGCTTGCGCTTCGGCGTCGTTCACGCGAATCACCACGCGGGTGGCGTCCACATAGTCCACGATGCCGCCACGGCTGGCAGTCACCACGGTGCCCGAGTCAACGGCCGAGACGCGCTCAATGCCGGTGCCGACAAAGGCCTTCTCTGGACGCAGCACAGGCACGGCCTGGCGCTGCATGTTCGCACCCATCAGCGCGCGGTTGGCGTCATCGTGCTCCAAGAAGGGCACCAAAGACGCTGCAACGGAGACGATCTGCGCGGGAGACACGTCCATGTACTGCACGCGCTCGGCGCCGCACAGAATGGATTCACCTTTTTCACGCGCAGACACTAGCTCGCCGGTCAGCAAGCCATCTTTGTCCAGGGCCGCATTGGCCTGGGCAATCACGTATTTGCCTTCTTCAATAGCCGACAAATAGTCGATGTCCATCGTCACCTTGCCATCCGTCACGCGGCGGTACGGGGTTTCGATGAAACCGTACTCGTTCAAGCGGGCGTACAGAGCCAGCGAGTTGATCAGACCGATGTTCGGGCCTTCGGGTGTCTCAATTGGACAGACGCGACCGTAATGGGTCACGTGCACGTCACGCACTTCGAAGCCCGCACGCTCGCGCGTCAAACCGCCCGGGCCAAGGGCCGATACGCGGCGCTTGTGGGTGATCTCGGACAAGGGGTTGGTCTGGTCCATGAACTGGCTGAGCTGCGAAGCACCAAAGAACTCTTTGAGCGCGGCAGAAATCGGCTTGCTGTTGATCAAGTCGTGCGGCATCAGCGGCTCTTGCTCGGCCTGGCCCAGCCGCTCTTTCACCGCTTTCTCGATCCGTGCCAAACCGGTGCGGTATTGGTTCTCGGCCAGCTCGCCCACGCAGCGCACGCGGCGGTTGCCCAGGTGGTCAATGTCGTCCACATCACCACGGCCGTTGCGCAAGTCCACCAAGATTTTGACCACAGACAAGATGTCTTCGTTGGTCAGCACCATGGGCCCGGTCGACTCGGCGCGGCCCATTTTGGCGTTGAACTTCATGCGGCCTACGCGCGACAGGTCGTAGGTGTCCGGGTTGTAGAACAGGCGCTGGAACAGCGCTTGCACTGCGTCTTCGGTCGGCGGCTCGCCGGGGCGCATCATGCGGTAGATGGCCACGCGGGCGGCAAACTCGTCCACCGTCTCGTCGGTGCGCAGGGTTTGCGAAATGTAGGCGCCTTGGTCCAGCTCGTTGGTGTAGATGCACGCCAGTTCATTGATGCCGGAGGAACGCAGCTTTTTGAGCAAGGCTTCGGTCAGCTCTTCGTTGGCCTTGGCCACGATTTCACCGGTATCAGCTTCTACGATATTGCGGGCCACCACGCGGCCAATCAAAAAGTCTTCGGGCACGCTGATGTGCGTGGTATCGGACTGCTCCAGTTCACGGGTGTGGCGCGCGGTCACACGTTTGTCTTTGGCCACCACCACTTTGCCAGACTTGTCGGTCAAATCGAAACGGGCAACTTCACCGCGCAGGCGTTCGGCGACAAATTCCATTTGCGCGCCGCTGTCCATCAGGCGGAAGTTGTCATTGACAAAGAAGTTGGCCAGGATGGATTCGTTGTTCAGGCCAATGGCCTTCAGCAAAATCGTGACCGGCATTTTGCGGCGGCGGTCCACACGGAAGTACAGCAAGTCTTTCGGATCGAACTCAAAATCAAGCCAGGAGCCCCGGTAAGGGATGATGCGCGCCGAAAACAAGAGCTTGCCCGAGCTATGGGTTTTGCCCTTGTCGTGTTCGAAAAACACGCCCGGCGAGCGGTGCAATTGGGACACGATCACGCGCTCGGTGCCGTTGATGATGAAGGAGCCCTTGCCGGTCATCAAAGGCACTTCGCCCATGTAGACCTCTTGCTCTTTGACCTCTTTGACCACCTTGTTCTGGCTGGTCGATGACTCGCGGTCATAAATGATCAGTTGCACCTTGGCGCGCACGGCCGAAGCAAAGGTCAAACCGCGGGTCTGGCACTCGCGCACATCAAACCCGGGCTTGGCCAGGTTGTACTCCAGGTACTTCATCTCGACAAAGCCATTGTGCGAGACGATGGGGAATGCGGCCTCAAAGGCGGCTTGCAAACCCTCTTGGGTGCGCTTTTTGGGCGCCACATCGGCCTGCAAAAACGCAATATATGCGTCTTTTTGCATTTGCAGCAGGTAAGGAATTTCGAGCACGCTGTCGCGGTTACCGAAATTTTTGCGAATTCGCTTGCGTTCTGTGTATGTATAAGCCATTAGATCTCCGGGCAAAGGCTGAGGAATCCTGGGGGTCCTAGGCGACTGTGTGTCTGTTCTTGGTGATTGGCCACTACCAACCATTGGCGGACGGCTGCGCATTGCACGCAACCCGAACCAAGGCATCTTCTGCAGTCGGGATCAGAAGACACTTGAAAACCTGGCCTTCGCGGCGTGGCTTACAGGTGCACTCTGCAAACACAACAAGCTGGCCCGAGGACCAGCTTGTGTCAATCGGGGGTGGGGCGTAGCGAGCAAGATGCAGTGTGTCGCGAGAAGCGCAACCGTACTGGTGTACGGTGAGCATCACAGCGGCGCAATGCGCTCGCGCAGTAGCCCCAGACCGATTTACTTGAGTTCGACTTTGGCGCCGGCTTCTTCCAGCTTTTTCTTTGCGGCTTCGGCGTCGGCCTTGGAAATGCCTTCCTTAACCGCCTTAGGTGCGCCGTCCACCAGATCTTTGGCTTCTTTCAAGCCCAGACCCGTGATTTCGCGCACAGCTTTAATCACTGACACTTTATTTGCGCCGATTTCGGTCAACATTACGTTGAATTCGGTCTGCTCTTCAGCTACCGCAGCAGCAGCACCTCCGCCAGCAGCAGGTGCCGACATCGCTGCGGCGCTTACGCCAAACTTCTCTTCGATGGCTTTCACCAGGTCGTTGAGTTCCATAACCGTCATGCTGTCAAGCGCGGTCAAAAATGCGTCTTTATCGAATGCCATTTTTCAAATTCCTACAGTTGGTGATGGCGCTTTGGGAAACCCGTAGCGACCTCACATTGGTTTATGTATTTCCGGTGTGGCCGCGCAGTTACGCCGCCGCAGCCTCTGCCTCGACAGGTGCCGCCTCTTCCACTGCACCACCGCCACGCTGTTCCGCCAAAGCGGCCAGCACACGGGCTGTACGCGAAATGGGGGATTGCATCAAGCCCAGCAACTGTGCCAACAATACTTCTTTCGAAGGGATGCTGGCCAGCTGCTTCACGCCGTTCGCGTCTAAAGCCTTACCGCCGTATGCGCCTGCGCGAATCACCAACTTGTCGTTGGTCTTCGCAAACTCGGCCACCACTTTCGCGGCTGCCACAGCGTCGACAGAAAAGCCATAGATCAAGGGACCGGTCATCTGGTCGGACACCACTTCGAAGCCGCTACCGGCAACAGCGCGGCGCGCCAGCGTGTTTTTCAACACACTCAGCGTCACCCCACTGTTGCGCGCGGTAGTGCGCAACTTGGTCATGTCAGCGACCGTGATGCCACGGTACTCCGCGATCACGAGCGTTTGAGCTTTGGCGGCGAGGCTGGTCACATCGGTGATGACCGCTTCTTTCTCACTGCGATTCAAACTCAAGGTCTACTCCTTTACATGCGCTTTGTGGCTTTCACCACGCGCGCTCCATATTGCAGCGACCAACTGTAACAGGACATACATCCGTTTGCAGCGGGATCGCCATCTGCGTTGGTTTTCACTGATTAAGCGCAGTCAAGCCACACACCAACGGTCTTGGATGGCCCCACAAAACCACCAAAGGCTTTGCAGACCCACCACATCGGGCCGCCCTTTCGGACCGCCCAAATTCACCCACCCGGCAACTAACCGTTGATGGTTTGCACGTCCACGCGCACGCCCACGCCCATGGTGGACGACACCGCCACCTTGCGCAGGTAGACACCTTTGCTAGACGCTGGTTTGGACTTGTTCAAAGCCTCCACCAAAGCAGCCAGGTTGCCTTGCAACTTGTCGGAGTCAAACGAACGGCGACCAATGGTCGAATGGATAATGCCGGCCTTGTCAACGCGGTATTGCACCTGACCCGCCTTGGCGTTACGCACGGCAGTGGCCACATCGGGCGTGACGGTGCCAACTTTGGGGTTGGGCATCAAACCACGGGGACCGAGGATCTGGCCCAAGGTACCCACTACGCGCATCGCGTCCGGTGCGGCAATTACGATGTCAAACGGCATGTCACCGGCCTTGACCATGGCAGCCAAGTCGTCCATACCAACGATGTCAGCACCAGCGGCGCGAGCTTCGTCAGCCTTGGCGCCTTGGGCGAACACCGCGACGCGGGTCGTTTTGCCGGTGCCATTGGGCAGCACCACGGCGCCACGCACCACTTGGTCCGACTTCTTGGCATCCACACCGAGCTGAACGGCCACGTCGATGGACTCGTCAAACTTTGCATTGGCAAACTCTTTGACCAGCGCCAGCGCGTCGGTGAACGGATAGAGCTTGGTGGCAACAATCTTGCCTTGCTGGGCTTGTTGTTTTTTAGTCAGTTTGGACATTTACACGCCCTCCACATTCACGCCCATCGAACGGGCAGAGCCGGCAATGGTACGAACCGCCGCATCCAAATCGGCGGCGGTCATGTCTTTCATTTTGGTCTTGGCGATCTCTTCGAGCTGCGCGCGTGTGATCTTGCCAACCTTGTCGCTGTGCGGACGAGCAGAGCCCTTGTCGAGCTTGATCGCCTTTTTGATCAAAACCGTCGCAGGCGGCGTTTTGATAATGAAAGTGAAGCTCTTGTCTGCAAATGCCGTGATCACCACGGGCAAAGGCAAACCGGGTTCAACGCCCTGGGTCTGCGCGTTGAACGCCTTGCAGAACTCCATGATGTTCAAACCACGTTGGCCCAATGCGGGGCCAATGGGGGGGGATGGGTTGGCCTTACCTGCCGGCACTTGCAGCTTGATAAAACCGACGATTTTTTTCGCCATGATTTCTCCTTACGGGTAATAACGCCTTGGCACTGAACAACTCAGACCGCAGCTCCCCGGGGTATCGACTTCAACCACTGTTCACGCCGCGTCGGAAAAACGTGAACTGACATCGGACCGCAGGCCCGAAAAACTTTAGGTCTTTTCGACCTGCGAGAACTCCAACTCCACCGGTGTGGATCGGCCAAAAATGGTGACAGACACCCGCACTTTGCTTTTGTCGTAGTTCACGTCTTCCACTGAGCCGTTGAAGTCCGCAAACGGACCGTCTTTGATGCGCACGTACTCACCGACCATGAATTCGACCTTGTGGCGGGGCTTCTCGGTACCCTCTTGCATCTGGTTGACGATCTTTGCGACCTCTGCCTGCGAAATCGGCGCTGGCCGATTTTTGGCACCACCCACAAAGCCAGTCACCTTATTGGTGTGCTTTATGAGGTGCCAGGAGTCGTCATCCATAACCATCTCGACCAACACATAGCCGGGGAAAAACTTGCGCTCAGTGGTCTTTTTTTGGCCATTTTTAATCTCAACGACCTCTTCCATTGGCACCAATATGCGTCCGAACTTACTCTCCATACCCGCACGCTGGATACGCTCAATGATGTTGCGCTCCACAGCCTTTTCCATACCCGAATACGCATGCACCACGTACCACCGTAAATCAGGGTTGGCAGAAGGTGCCAATGTAAGCTCTGCAGCTGACGGGTGTAGCTCTTCGGTCATCATTTCTTCCACCCCAAAATCAAATCGTAAAAAATCCACTCGAGGGTCTTATCGGTCAACCACAAGAACAAGGCCATGATCAAAACGAAGCCAAAAACATAGGCAGTGATCTGCGTCGCCTCCTTGCGGGTAGGCCAAACTACTTTGCGCACTTCGCGCCAAGCGTCACGTCCGAAAGCCACCAGTTGCTTGCCGGACTCCGACATCAAAAACACGGCGACTGCAGCCACTAGGCCCGCCAAAAACGCAAGCCACTGTACCCACTGCCCCTGCTTAGACAGCAAAAAATACGCCGCCAGAGCCGCCAACGCCAACAGCGCGGAACCAGCCAACTTAGCCTTGTCTGCTGCCGTGTTAATCGTTTGAACTTGAGGAGTGGCCATGGTGTCAATAACTTCGCTGATTTACTCAATCTGTATCAACGCCCTGCAGACGTTGAAGCCCGCTACACGGTAGCGGGCTTTCTTACCACCCGATGAACTTACCAGGTGGCAGGGGCAGTAGGAATCGAACCTACAACCTTCGGTTTTGGAGACCGACGCTCTGCCAATTGAGCTATACCCCTACATTGACCTCTTAAGCAAGGATCTTGGCAACGACGCCAGCGCCAACCGTGCGGCCGCCTTCGCGGATGGCGAAGCGCAAGCCCTCTTCCATCGCAATGGGGTTGATCAACTTCACAGTGATCGACACGTTGTCACCCGGCATCACCATCTCTTTGCCTTCTGGCAACTCGATCGCACCGGTCACGTCCGTCGTACGGAAGTAGAACTGAGGACGGTAGTTGTTGAAGAAAGGCGTGTGACGGCCACCTTCGTCTTTGGACAAGACATAGATCTCGCC
>JARXAU010000103.1 GCA_029865675.1 Rhodoferax sp. | reverse complement strand
GGGTTTGGGTATTGCAGGCTTCTCGAAGGTTCGCGGCTCCGCTCCGCCGCTACCAACCACCGCAGCCTTTATCCAAACGGCAGTTCCCCGTGGTGCCCTAGCCGGGGCGACGAAACCCAATGTGGCTGTTTAGCTCCCCCTCTCCTCCCCGCTGGGGAGGAGAGGGGGGTGGGGGGTGTGACGGGGAAAAACCCCCATCGATGGCGAAAAAAGGGGTTTGGAGGGGATTGCCGCGAATCTGCAGGAAAGCACGTCCAACGCTTAGGACGGCGTTTCGCGCGCCTCGCCCGCCTCAACGGGCGCCAAACCCCGCGGGTCCATTTGCAGCACGGCTTGAGAGCTGGCATCCATCATCACGTAGTCGGCGCGGTGCGGCGGGACCGGCAGTTCGCGGCCTTGGCGCTTGGTGTAATACCAAACCGTCATCGCCAGTGCGCCCAGCACCAGGGCGAAAAACATCATGAGTCCTTCGGGGCCGATGTAGTCCATCAAGCCACCCGCCAGCGTAGGGCCAATCGTGGCCCCGATGCCATAAAGCAGCAGCAAGCCTCCGCTGGTTTCTAGCACTTTAGACGGCTCTATCAAATCGTTGGTGTGCGCCACACTCAGGCCATAGATGGCAAACGACAGGGCTCCGTACAGCACGCCCAGCAAAATGAGAAAGTTCTCGTATTCGCGCGCTAGATAAAAGCCCACCGCCGCCAGCACCGCCGAGGTGACGCATATCCAAAACAATATCCAGCGCCTGTCATAGCGGTCGGACAAATGCCCCACCGGCCACTGAAAGGCCGCGCCGCTCAGAATGGTGATGGCCATGAAGGCCGCAGTGCGGTTGTCGCTAAAACCCACGCCGTCGCCAAACACATTGCCCAGGCTGTAAAACGTACCGTTGATCAGCCCTGAGCCTAGGGCGGCAATAAAGCCAATGGGCGAGATGACAAACAAGGTCAGCAGGTTCATCGACGGCGCCTCCGTCTGGCGCGGCTCGCGGATGGTGGTCATGGTGGTGGGAATGAGCGCAAACGAAAACAGCACCGATACCAGCGCAAACGGAACAAAACCAAAGCGGTCGCCCACCAAAATCAACCACTGCCCCAGCGCCATGGACACGCCGCTGACCGCCATATAGGCCGCAAACACCTTGCCGCGGCTCTCCCGGTCGGCCACCACGTTTAGCCAGCTCTCGATCACCATGTACAAGCCGACGATGCACAGGCCGGTAACAAAGCGCAGCAGGCCCCAAAACCAGGGGTTGGTCCACACGGCGTGCAGCACCGGCAGGGCCGAAGCCACCGAGGCCATCACCGCAAACGCACGGATATAGCCCACGCGGCGTATCAGCGCTGGGCAGGCGTAGCTGCCGTACACAAAACCGGCAAAGTAGGCCGACATGATCATGCCGGTGACCAGCGCCGAGTACTTGGCATACCCCGCTTGCGCGCCAATGGCTACCGACAACAGCGCAATGCCCACGACCAGCATGCTCACGCCGCTGAGCAGCGAGGCCAGGGGCCAGGTAAGGACGTTTTTGCGAAGAGAGGTCATGGGGCGAGGGCGCAGGGGCGACTAGAGCAACACGCTGCATGGTGACACAGCCGCTGGGCCTGGGCTACTCAAAAAGCGACGTTTTGCGCGCTACCGGGGAGTTTCGGCGCGCTGGCAAGCGCAAAAATCGTCGCAAAATTCGGGAAAATCGTCGTCTACGCGCCATTTATCGCCCCTGTTGCCCCTTACAGTGCGCCAACTGACGGACCCTCCACAGCAGGTAAAAATGACCGCCTCCACCGACGAGCAGCAAGCGCGCACCGATTTGGCAGCGGCCTTTCGCTGGGCCGCGCGCTGGGACATGCACGAGGCCATCGCCAACCATTTCAGCCTGGCGCTCAACGCATCGGGCACGCAGTTCTTGCTCAACCCGGCGGGCAGCCATTTTTCACGTATCCGCGCCAGCGATTTGCTGCGGGTAGACGCCGCGCAGCCCGCAGACGCCCAGGCGCCCGATGCACCCGACCCCACCGCCTGGAACCTGCACGCCGAACTGCACCAGCGCCTGCCACAGGCGCGCTGCATTCTGCACACCCACATGCCTTACGCCACCACGCTGTGCTGCTTGCAAGACTTTGAATGGCTGGCGCTGGACCAAAACGCCTGCCGCTTCCATGGCCGCATTGCCTACGACCGCGAGTACGCGGGCATGGCGCTGGACGCTTCCGAGGGCCAGCGGGTGGCCGGTTTGTTGGCTGAGGGCAAAAGCGTGCTCTTTATGGGCAACCACGGCGTCATCGTGGTCGGCCCCACGGTGGCCCAGGCGCTGGACGAACTGTATTACCTGGAAAAAGCCGCCAAGCTGCAGGTGTTGGCCCTGTCCACCGGGCAGCCGCTGGCGCTGATTCCCGAGCCACTGGCGGCGCTGGCCTGCGCGCAGTGGAACGATTACCCGACCGCTTTCAGCGAGTTGCACTTTGCGGCGCTCAAACACATCCTTGACCAAGAAGAACCGGAGTACACATCATGAACCCCAACGTCATCATTACCTGCGCGCTCACTGGCGCGGGCGACACCGCTGCCAAAAGCCCGCACGTGCCCGTTACCCCCACGCAAATCGCCGCCGCTGCGGTGGAGGCGGCCAATGCCGGTGCCACCGTGGTGCACTGCCACGTGCGCAACCCGGAGACTGGCCAATTCAGCCGTGACCCGGCTTTGTATGCCGAGGTGATGGACCGCATTCGCGACTCGGGCGTGGACATCATCGTCAACCTGACTGCGGGCATGGGGGGCGACCTGGAGATCGGACCTGGTGAGACGCCCACCCGCTTTGGCCCCAACACCGACCTGATTGGCCCCCTGGCGCGCCTGATTCATGTGGAGCAACTGCTGCCCGAAATTTGTACCCTGGACTGCGGCACGCTGAACTTTGGCGACGGCGACACGATTTATGTCTCCACCCCGGCCGCCTTGCGCGCCGGTGCGAAACGCATTACCGAACTGGGCGTGAAGGCTGAGCTAGAGATTTTTGACACCGGCCACCTGTGGTTTGCCAAGCAAATGATCAAGGAAGGCTTGCTGGACAACCCGCTGTTCCAGCTCTGCCTGGGCATTCCTTGGGGCGCACCGGCTGACACCACCACCATGAAAGCCATGGTCGACAACCTGCCGCCGGGCG
This sequence comes from Rhodoferax sp., assembly GCA_029865675.1. GTDB lineage: Bacteria > Pseudomonadota > Gammaproteobacteria > Burkholderiales > Burkholderiaceae_C > Allorhodoferax. Next base: position 6,081 of record JARXAU010000103.1, on the reverse strand, counting down.
TGGTGTGGTCGGGCTTTGGCATTGGCCGCACGCAAATGCCCATGGCCGCGCAGGCCATGCTGCTGGGCGGCAATGTGCGCGTGGGGCTGGAAGACAACCTCTGGCTGGACAAAGGCGTGCTGGCCACCAATGGGTCGCTGACCGAGCGCGTGGTGGAAATCATCACCCGCCTGGGCGGCACGCCCATGACCCCGGCCCAGGGCCGCGAAAAAATGGGCCTGAAGAAGCGCGGCTGATCCGCTTTATCCACCGCACACCCTAAGTCACCATGAACTTCATTACCGACATCAAAACCTTCGCGGCCCTGGGCACTGGCGTCATTGGCAGCGGCTGGGTCGCCCGCGCCCTGGCCCATGGCCTGGACGTGATTGCCTGGGACCCAGCGCCCGGCGCCGAAGCCGCTTTGCGCGCGCGCACCGCCAAAGCCTGGGGGGCGCTCACCGCCCAAGGCCTGGCGCTCGGCGCTTCGCAAGACCGCCTGACATTTGTAGCCACGGTGGAGGAATGCGTGGCCCACGCCGACTTCATCCAGGAAAGCGCGCCCGAGCGCCAGGACCTGAAACTGGCGCTGCATGCGCAAATCACCGCTGCAGCGCGGCCCAAGGTGCTGATTGGTTCGAGCACCTCGGGCCTGCTGCCCACCGACTTTTATGCCCAAGCCCATCACCCCGAGCGCTGCGTGGTCGGCCACCCGTTCAACCCGGTGTATTTGCTGCCGCTGGTGGAAGTGGTGGGCGGCGTCAACACCGCGCCCGAGGCGGTGCAAGCCGCCATGCAGGTCTACCGCAGCTTGGGCATGCGCCCGCTGCATGTGCGCAAAGAGGTGCCCGGCTTTATTGCCGACCGCTTGCTTGAAGCCATGTGGCGCGAATCCCTGCACCTGGTCAACGACGGCGTGGCCACCACCGGCGAGATTGACGACGCCATCCGCTTTGGCGCGGGCATGCGCTGGTCCTTCATGGGCAGCTTTTTGATTTACACCCTGGCCGGGGGCGATGCGGGCATGCGCCACTTCATGGCCCAGTTTGGCCCGGCGCTGAAACTGCCTTGGACTAAGTTGGAGGCGCCCGAACTCACCGACAGCTTGCTCGACGCCGTGGCCGAAGGCAGCGTGGAGCAACTCGGCGAGCGCAGCATTGCCGACTGGGAACGCTACCGCGACGACTGCCTGATGGCGGTGCAAGAGGCCATTCGTGTCACCAAACTCAAACACGGCATTGCGCCAGATGCCTGACACCGCCAGCGCCCCGGCGCTGCCCGTCATCTACCGCACCACCATAGTCCCCGAGTGGGTGGACTTCAATGGCCACCTGCGCGACGGCTATTACATGGTGCTGTTCAGCAGCGCGGTGGACGCGTTGATGGATTTGGCGGGTCTGGATGACGCCGGGCGCAAAGCCACCGGGCACTCCTGGTTCACGCTAGAGGCGCATATCAACTACCTGCACGAGGTGAAACAAGGTGCGGCGGTAGAAGTGCGCTTGCAAGTCTTGGGCGTAGACGCCAAGCGCCTGCATGTGTGCCTGAGCCTGCACCCCGAGCGCCAAGCCGAGGTGATGGCTGTGAGCGAACAAATGCTGCTCAATGTGGATATGGCAGGCCCGCGCGCCACCGCGTTTGCGCCAGCCGTTGCCGCCTACTTGCAGCCGCTGGCGGCGCAGCACGCCGCATTGCCGCGCCCGGCCCAGGTGGGGCGGGTGATGGCGCTGCCACCGGCCAAATAGGCTTTTCATGAGCGCCGCGCCCGCCGCCGCCTTGCCCGCCACCATGCACGGCGTGGTGCTCACCGCCTTTGGCGGGCCGGAGGTTTTGCATTACCGCGACGACCTCTCCCTGCCCCTGCCACGCGCAGGCGAGGTGCTGATCCGCGTGGCGGCCAGCGCGGTCAACAACACTGACATCAACACCCGCGTGGGTTGGTATTCCAAGACTACCGCCGGCGCCACCGAGGGCAGCGCAGCGGTGTTTGACACCGCCCAGGACGCCGACCCGAGCTGGGGCGGCACGCCCATGGCCTTTCCGCGTATCCAGGGCGCGGACTGCTGCGGCCACATTGCCGCCGTGGGGCCGGGCGTGGACGCGGCGCGCATCGGCCAGCGCGTGCTGGTGCGGCCGATATTGCGGGCCTATGCCGACTACCGCCCATACGCCTGCTGGTACTTTGGCTCGGAATGCGACGGCGGCTTTGCCCAATACACCCGCGTGCCCGCCGACGCCGCCGTATCGGTTCACAGCGCCTTGAGCGACGCCGAACTGGCGTCCTTCCCCTGCGCCTATTCCACCGCCGAAAACCTGGTGGACCGCGTGGGGGTGAAAGCGGGTGAGCGCGTGCTGGTCACCGGCGCCTCGGGCGGCGTGGGCAGCGCGGCAGTGCAACTGGCCCGCCGCCGGGGTGCGCACGTTATCGCTGTGGCGGGCGCTGACAAACACGCCGCCGTGCGCACCCTGGGCGCCGCCGAATGCCTGCCGCGAGGCGCCGATCTGGCGCACGCGCTGGGCGCAGAGAGTGTGGATGTGGTCATCGACCTGGTGGGCGGCGCGCAGTGGCCCGCGCTGCTAGACGTCTTGAAGCGCGGTGGCCGCTACGCCACCTCAGGCGCGATTGCCGGCCCGCTGGTGGCCCTGGATTTGCGCACCCTGTACCTCAAAGACTTGACGCTGGTGGGTTGCACCTTTCAGGAGGACCGCATTTTTGACAACCTGGTGGGCTACATCGAGCGTGGCGAAATTGCGCCGGTAGTGGCCCACACTTTTGCGCTGCGCGACATCGCGCTGGCCCAAGCCACCTTTAGCGCGAAAAACTTTGTCGGAAAAATCGTACTGCTTGCGCCGCCTTGAAAGTGTTTTGTGAATGACTGCCTCTGAATCCACCACCAAAAAAGCCCACGGCCTGGGCACCCCGCTCGAAGGCACGCCCGCGCCGCCCTGGGACCCAGCCGCTCCCATTGCCGCGCCCCTGTGCTTGTACCGCCCCACCGTGCTGCCCGAATGGGTGGACTACAACGGCCACATGAGCGAGTCGTGCTACTTGCTGGTGTTTGGCGACAACTCAGATGCGTTTTTTCGCCTGGTGGGCATTGACGAGGCCTACCGCGACCAGGGTGGCTACTCGCTCTACACGGTGCAAACCCACATCCACAACATCCGTGAAGTGGCTGAGGGCGAGCCGCTGCGCCTGACCTTGCAACTGCTGGACTTTGACGACAAGCGCGTGCACATTTTCCATGCCATGCACCACGGCGCCAGCGATGATTTGCTGGCCACGGGGGAGCAAATGCTGGTGCATGTGGACATTGCCCAAGGCCGCGCCACGCCCATGCCCGCCGACTTGCGGACCCGCCTGCACGCTATCGCTCAGGCCCACGCCAGCCTGCCCACGCCAGCCCAGGTTGGCAAGCCCATGGGCATACGCCGCAAGACGGCCTGAAATCCCGCAAGTTTTTGAAAGACCTCCGCCATGCAATTCGCACTCAGCACCGAACACACCATGATCGTCGACACGGTGCGCGCCTTTGTCGAAAAAGAGCTGTACCCGCATGAAGACGAGGTGGAGCGCACCGACGCGATTGACCCCGCGCTGGCCCAATCCATCCAGGCCAAGGCGATCGAAGTAGGCCTGTACGCCGCCAATATGCCTTCTGAGCTCGGCGGTGGCGGCTTGGACAACTTCACCATTACGCTGATGGAGCGCGAACTCGGACGCGCTTCTTACGGCCTGCAAATGCTGATTGCCCGCCCGAGCAACATCTTGCGGGCCTGCGAAGGCGCGCAGATTGAGGAATATTTGCTGCCCACCATCCGCGGCGAACGCCACGACTGCCTGGCCATGACCGAACCCAATGCCGGCTCGGACGTGCGCGGCATGCAAACCCGCGCCACGCGCGACGGTGCAGGCGAGAACGCCGACTACCTCATCAACGGCACCAAGCACTTCATCAGCCACGCCGACATGAGCGACTTTGTGGTGCTGTTTGCCGCCACCGGGGTCGAGGACACCAAGCACGGTCCCAAGAAAAAGATCACCGGCTTTTTGGTGGACCTGAATTCGCAGGGTCTGACCGTGCGCCGGGGCCCGGCCTGTGTGTCGCACCGGGGCTACCACCAGTGCGAGCTGTTTTTTACCGACTGCCGCGTGCCCGCCTACAAGCGTCTGGGCGACGAAGGTGCCGGTTTTGATTTGATGGGCCAGTGGCTGGGCGCCACGCGCCTGACCGTGGCCGCCACCAGCGTGGGCCGAGGCCAGCGGGTGATGGAAATGGCCACCGAATGGGCCGCCACGCGCAAGCAGTTTGGCCAGGCGATAGGCAAGTTCCAGGGCACGGGTTTTAAGCTGGCCGACATGGCCACCGAACTGGCTGCGGCCGAACTCTTGACGCTGCAAGCCGCCTGGAAGTGCGACCAAGGCACCATGACCGATTCGGACGCCGCCATGGCCAAGCTATTTGCCTCTGAGGCGCTGGCACGGGTGACCGACAACGCGCTGCAAATATTCGGCGGCATGGGCCTGATGAACCAATTGCCCATTGAGCGCTTTTGGCGCGACGCGCGGGTAGAACGCATTTGGGACGGCACCAGCGAAATCCAGCGCCACATCATCTCGCGCGCCATGCTGCGCGTACACGGCGCGTGAGCGCGCCCGCAGCCCCTGCCACGGCGGCGGAGCACGCGGCGCAAGACGGTGCGCGAGTGGAAAACGGCGCGGTAAGTGGTGTGAAGAGCGGTGCGGTAGGCGGTGGAAGGGGCGTCGTGATGAGCGGCGCGCAAGGCGGCCTGCGGAATGACGATCAAAGCGACGATCAAAGCGACGATCAAGACCGCTCCGGTCGCGCGCAGTTGCAGCGCCTGTTTTCACCGCGCCACATCGCGGTGTTTGGCGGCAACGCCGCCGCAGAGGCCATTCGCCAATGCCGCAAGCTCGGCTTTGCCGGAGACCTTTGGCCGGTGCACCCCACGCGCGCGTCGGTGGAAGGCATCGCCTGCTACCCCGACGTGGCCGCGCTGCCCCAGGCGCCGGACGCCAGCTTTGTGGCGGTACCGGCCCAGGCGACGGTGGACATCGTGGGCCAGTTGGCAGCGCGGGGTGTGGGCGGGGTGATTTGCTACGCCTCGGGCTTTGCCGAAGTGGGCGGCGAGGGGGTGGCCTTGCAACAGCAGCTTATTGACAACGCGCTCGACATGGCCTTGCTCGGCCCCAACTGCTACGGCATGCTGAACTATTTGGACGGCGTGGCCTTGTGGCCCGATCAGCACGGCGGCCAACGCGTGGAGCGCGGCGTGGCGCTCATCACCCAAAGCGGCAACATCGGCCTGAACCTGACCATGCAGCGGCGCGCGCTGCCGCTGGCCTACTTAATTACCGTGGGCAACAAGGCGGGCAATAGCATGGAAAGCCTGGTGGACGCGCTCTTGGCCGACCCGCGCGTGAGCGTGATCGGCATGCACATTGAGGGCTTGGACGATGTGGCGGCTTTTTCGCGCGTGGCGCTCAAGGCCCTGCGCCAGGGCGTGCCGCTGGTGGCGCTCAAGGCCGGATCGTCCGCGCTGGGCGCGCAAACCGCCATGAGCCACACCAGCTCACTGGCCGGGCCAGACGCCTTGTACGACGCGCTGTTTGCCCGCTGTGGCGTGGCCCGCGTGCGCGACCCGGCCGAGCTGATCGAGACCTGCAAGTTTTTGCACGTGCATGGCGCGTTGGGCGGCAAGCGCATTATTTCGGCCAGTTGCTCGGGCGGCGAGGCCTCGCTGGTGGCCGATCTGGCACAGCCGCGTGGCCTGGAGTTGCCGCCCATTCCGGACGCGGCGCGCGCCCGCTTGCACGCGGTGTTGGGCGACAAGGTCACCATCGCCAACCCGCTGGACTACCACACCTACATCTGGGGCGACCTGGCGGCGCAGACCGCATGCTTTACCGGCCTGATGGACTGCAATTTTGACGCCCACCTGCTGGTGCTGGACTACCCGCGCCTGGACCGCTGCAGCGCGGACAGCTGGGGCACCACGGTAGACGCCTTCGTGACCGCCGCCCACGCCGGTGACGCGCTGGGCAGCATTGCAAGTAGTAACGCAATAGATGGCTTAGTC
>JARXAU010000154.1 GCA_029865675.1 Rhodoferax sp. | reverse complement strand
GAATATGGGGGTAGGCTTCCACCGCAGCGGCCACCAGGTGCTTGATGAAGGCTTCGCCTGCGTACTTGCGCGCGCCTGCGCTGGCTTGCAAGATGACCGGGGCGCCGACTTCTTTGGCGGCCTCCATGACGGCCTGGATTTGCTCCAGGTTGTTGACGTTGAAAGCGGGGATGCCGTAGCCTTCAAGAGCGGCGTGGTCCAACAATTCGCGCAAGGAAACGAGTGCCATGGGGGTTCTCCGGGGGTGGTAACTGCTTGGTAACTTTTGAGTCGCGCGGATTTTAACGTCAGCCAAATTGCCAATTAGCCGTGCCAGTTAGCACTGCCAAGTAGCGGCACTTTTGAGGCATCTTCCCGCATGCCGTGCCGCCCGGCCAGCCCCGAGCCCCTTTAGGCCACGCTGCAAATCTTGAGCATATTGGTGCCGCCCGGCGCGCCCATGGGCTCGCCGCAGGTGATGGCGTAAACGTCGCCGCTGGACATGATGCCCAGCGCTTTGAGCCGCTGCTCGGCGTCGCGCAATGCGTCGTCGCGGTCGGCCACGTTGCCCATCAACAGCGGGCGCACATTGCGGTACAGCGTCATCTTGCGCTGGCTCACCAGTTTGGGCGTCAGGGCATAAATCGGCACCTGGATCAGGTGGCGGCTCATCCACAGCGCGGTGGAGCCGCTGTCGGTCATGGCCACGATCGCCTTGGCGCCCATGTGGTGGGCGGTAAACAGCGCGCCCATGGCAATGGCCTGGTCGATGCGGCCAAAGGTCTTGCCGATAAAGTCGGTGTCGAGTTTGGACGCCTCGCCGCTCTCGGCGGCCAGGCAAATTTGCGCCATTTCCTTCACCGTCTCCAGCGGGTACTTGCCCGCAGCGGTTTCGGCCGAGAGCATGACAGCGTCGGTGCCATCAAGCACCGCGTTGGCCACGTCGCTCACCTCGGCGCGGGTGGGCACCGGGTTGGTGATCATGGACTCCATCATTTGCGTGGCGGTGATCACCACCTTGTCGTGCTCGCGGGCGAGCTTGATCATGCGCTTTTGCAGTGCGGGTACCGCCGCGTTACCGACTTCGACCGCCAGGTCGCCGCGCGCAACCATGATGCCGTCGCTGGCCAGCAATATCTCCAGCAGCTTAGGAATCGCCTCAGCGCGTTCGATTTTGGCAATCAGGCCGGGCTTGTGGTTGTACTGGGCGGCTGCCACATTGCAGAGCTGGCGCGCCATTTCCATGTCGGTGGCGCTTTTCGGAAAGCTCACGGCCACATAGTCGGCCTGAAAGGCCATGGCGGTGCGGATGTCGTCCATGTCTTTGGCAGTCAGCGCGGGCGCGGTGAGGCCGCCGCCTTGCTTGTTGATGCCTTTGTTGTTCGACAACTCACCGCCCAGCTTGACGGTGGTGTGTACCTGCTTACCCACCACCGCATCCACGGTGATGACGATCAGGCCGTCGTTCAGCAAGAGGGTATCACCAGCCTTCACTTCTTCGGGCAGCGCCTTGTAGTCCAGGCCGACGGCGTCGATATCGCCCAGATCGGTGCGTGCGGCGTCCAGAATGAACTTTTGCCCATGTTCCAGGAACACCTTGCCCTGGGCAAACTTGCCAACGCGGATTTTGGGGCCTTGCAGGTCGGCCATGATGGCCACCTCGCGCCCGGCGCGCTGGGCGGCCTCGCGCACCAGGCGGGCGCGGTCAATGTGGTCTTGCGCCTTGCCGTGGCTGAAGTTCAGCCGCACCACGTCCACACCGGCGCGGATCAGGTCTTCGAGCATGGCGGGGTCGCTAGAAGCGGGGCCGAGGGTGGCGACGATTTTGGTGGCGCGGCGGGTCATGGAGATCTCCTGGGTATGTTCTTCAAGCGATCACCATTTTCACATGCCAAAGTGAACAAAAATTACGCAGCCGCCCCAAAGGCCAGGGTGCGCTCAATCACACCGCCGCCTAAGCAGACCTCGCCGTCGTACAGCACCGCCGACTGCCCAGGCGTAACGGCCCACTGGGGCTGCACAAACCGTTGGGTGAATGCTGCGCCATGCGCCGCCGCCAAGCTGCATGGGCTATCGCTCTGGCGGTAGCGGGTTTTGGCCGCCAGTGTGGGGCTTGGGGTGGGCGCGACTCCGGCGACCCAGCTTGCGTCCAGCGCACTCAGCGCGTGGGACAGCAGCCAGGGGTGGTCGTGGCCTTGCACCACCCACAAGGTGTTGGTGTCCAGGTCTTTGCGCGCCACAAACCAAGGCGCGTGCTCGCCACCGCCCTTTTGCGCGCCGCGGGCTTTGAGGCCGCCAATGCCCAGGCCCTGGCGCTGGCCCAGGGTGTAGAAGGACAGGCCCACATGCTCACCAATGGTCTGGCCCTTGGGGTTTTTGATGGGGCCGGGAGCCATGGCGATGTAGCGGTTCAAAAACTCGCGAAACGGTCGCTCGCCGATAAAGCAAATGCCGGTGGAGTCTTTCTTTTTGGCGTTGGGCAGGCCAATCTCGTCGGCGATGCGCCGCACCTCGGTCTTGTGCAGCTCGCCCACCGGAAACAGGGTTTTGGACAGCTGCGCTTGGTTCAGCCGGTGCAAAAAGTAGCTCTGGTCCTTGGATGGGTCTAGCCCCTTGAGCAGCTCGTGCAAGCCAGTGGCCGGGTTGTGGCGCACGCGGGCGTAGTGGCCTGTGGCAATTTTTTCGGCGCCCAGGCGCAGCGCGTGGTCCAAAAAGGCCTTGAACTTGATCTCGGCGTTGCACAAGATGTCCGGGTTGGGCGTGCGCCCGGCCTGGTATTCGCGCACAAACTCGGCAAACACCCGGTCTTTGTAATCGGCGGCAAAGTTGACGTGCTCTATTTCAATGCCCAGCACGTCGGCCACGGCGGCAGCGTCCACAAAGTCGATGTTGGAGGTGCAATAGCCGGGGTCGGCGCCAGGGTTGTCGGCGTCCGCTGCGCGGTCGTCGTCTTCCCAGTTTTTCATGAAGATGCCCACCACCTCGTGGCCTTGCTGCTGGAGCAAATAGGCGGTCACCGCCGAGTCCACGCCGCCGCTCAGGCCCACCACGATGCGTTGTTTTTTGCCGGAGGCGGGTACGGTCATCATCCCAAGATTCTAGGCCTGGGGGTCTGGCAGGCGCTGTGTCGGGCGCTGGATCATGCGCTGGGTTAGGGGCGCGGGGCCTCAGCGTCCGCGGTAGATGCTGGCGTCGGTGGTCACCAGTTCCAGCGGGTAGCGCTTGCCTACCAGGTAGTCTTCCATGCACTGCACCACCAGCGGGCTGCGGTGGTGTGTGGCGCTGGCGCGCACTTCGTCGGCGCTCAGCCACAGCGTGCGCACAATGCCGTAGTCCAGGCGACGCCCGCGCTCCATAGCGCCCAGCGTGCCGCAAAAGGCAAAGCGCAGGTAGGTGATGTCCTCGCCCTTGGGCCGCGCGGCGCTGGGGGGACGCTCAAAGCGCGACAGGTAGATGCCCACCAGCGCCTCGGGCGTGAAGGCGTAGGCGGTTTCTTCCAGCGTTTCGCGCGCGCAGGCTTGCGCGGGCGACTCGCCGGGGTCCAGGTGGCCGGCCGGGTTGTTCAGGCGCAGGCCTTCGGGCGTGTGCTCTTCCACCAGCAAAAACTTGCCCTCGTTCTCCACCACGGCGGCCACGGTGGCGCTGGGTCTCCAGCGGGGCGCGGCCATCAGCGCGGCACCTGCGGGCCTTCGGCGGCGCGCTCAGCGTATCGATTAAAACGCCAGGCGCTGGACTGCAAGGTGATGCGCCGCCAAGTGTGGCGTTTTTCGCCCGGGGTCATCTGCGGCCAGTGCTGCACTTCAAAAAAGCTGCGGCCGCAGCCTTTGCATTCTTCGTCGCCCTGGCTGGTGGAGCAAATGGCGATGCAGGGCGTGTCGGGCGTGGTGCCGTACCACTGCAACCAAGCGGCGTGGGCCTTGGCGGGCATGCTGGCCTCATCGGCCTCGGTTTCGTGGTGGAACACCATCATGGCGTAGACCTCGGCCAGCGCGCGGGTAGGTGCGGGCAGCGCTACGCCGTCGGGCGAGGGCTCGTGGGCGCGCCAGTAGTTGATAGCCGACTCGATGTCGGTGATGTGAATGCCTGCCATGGAGCCTTATGAAATGAGCGTGGATGATAGGGCCACCAGGTCGGGGCGGAACACCTGCTGCCGCGTGGGCTGCGCCAGCGCTGCCAGGGCCAAGACGGGGCATTTTTTCTTTTACTTGATCGCAGTCGAATTGTTGAACCATGAGATGGGTCAGCCGAGGTTTTTGGGGCAAGACATAACCCCCTGATAATCCAGAGGGCAACGCGGGTACTTTTAGTATTCGCCCTTTTTTGTCATTCCCTTGCAATAGGAAGTTTTTCTCCCATGGACATGTTTTCAACCCCTTGGTGGTCTGCGCTGCTGGCCATCGTGCTCATCGACTTGGTACTCGCCGGCGATAACGCCATCGTGATTGCGCTGGCTGCCCGCAATTTGCCCCCCCAACTCAAGCGCAAAGCCATTATTTGGGGCACGGTAGGCGCAATTGTGGTGCGCTCGGCCATGACGGTCGGCGTGGTTTGGCTGCTAAAAATCCCCGGACTGATGCTGGTGGGTGGCCTAGGCCTGGTGTGGATCGCCTACCAGTTGCTAGCCGACCAGGGGGACGGTGACGAACACGGTGAAAGCGCCACCACGTTTTGGGGTGCCATGAAGACCATCATCGTGGCCGACGCCCTTATGGGCGTGGACAACGTGCTCGGCGTTGCCGGTGCGGCCCACGGTGCTTTTGACCTGGTGGTCATCGGTCTGCTGGTGAGCATTCCCATCGTGGTGCTGGGCAGCAGCGTGGTGCTCAAATTGGTGGAGCGTTTTCCGTCCATCATTGCCATCGGCGCGGGGGTGCTGGCGTTTACCGCAGCGCAAATGCTGGTGTCGGAGCCCCTGTTGTCCGATTACTTCGGCAACGCCAAAACCGGCCTCACGCAAGACCAACAGTTTGCGCGCTGGGGCGTTTACATCGTCACCGTGGCAGGCGTGCTGCTGGCTGGGCGCTGGCGCCAACGCAAGGCCGCCAGCAGCGAGGCCTGATCTGTATCAATGCACGCGCCCGGCGGCGCGTGCAAAGCCCTGCAAGGCCACGCGGAGCGCGCGCTATGCTCGTGGCCTATGAAAATTCTCAGCAAATGGCTGCTTAACGCGGTCGCCCTTTTGGCCATCGCCCACCTGTACAGCGGCGTGCAAGTTAGCAGCTTTGGCTCTGCCATGCTGGCTGCGCTGGTGGTGGGCTTGTTCAATGTGTTTTTGCGCCCCCTGCTGGTGGTGCTCACCTTTCCGGTGACGGTGCTGTCGCTCGGCTTGTTCCTGTTTGTCATCAACGCGCTCATGTTTTGGGCGGCATCCGGCGTGCTTGAGGGATTTAACGTGGATGGCTTTGGCGCGGCCTTGCTGGGCTCGCTGCTCTATACGCTCATCGGGCTGGTGGTTAACTCAGCGCTGGACCGCTTGTTCCCGCAGTAGCTGGGTCACCTCGCGGGCGCGGGTGTCGACGATGGCGGCCTCCAGCGGGTCCGGGCCCATGGTGCCCCAGCGGCCTGCACGCACCAGGTCTTGCGCGGCGCGCAGGCGCGACAGGGCAGCACTCCAGTCTTGCTCCAGACCATCGGCCTGGGCTTGAGCGCGCACCGCAGCCACGTTGCGGCCTTGCACCTCGTAAGCGCGGCCCAGCAGCCGCCACACCAGCGCGTCACGCGGGTGGACTGCCACCCAGTCCCGCAAAAGCTCAACGGTTTGTGCCAGACCTTGGGGTTGGGCCGCCTGCAGCTGCGCTTGCGCCAGCAGCGCCAACTCCGCGCGGCCGATGGACAGCGTGGGCTGACCCGCAGTGCCGGACCACAGTGCCGCCGCACGCGCACCGTCGTCTTGCGCCAGCGCCAGCTCCGCCTCCAGCAGCAGCCCGAGGCGGCCATCGGCCCCCTGCCTAGCCAAAAGCTGGCGCAGTTGCTGGCACAGGGCCTGGGCGCTGGCATAGTCGCGCAGCTTGGTGGCAGCCAGCGTCGCGCCATACCAGGCCGCTGCCTGCTGACCCGGGGTTTTGCCAGCCAGGGTAGCGGGCAAAACTTCGGTTTGCCACACCCGCAGGGCGTCCACCCCGCTGTTGGACAACACCCGGGCGCGCGCTGCTACCAGCAAGGGGTCCCAGTCAGGCGCAGCCATCACATTTACCGCCTTAGGCGACGCTAGCGCCGGGCCAAGGGCGCCAATGCGGTTTTGCATGTCCGAGACCCGCTCGGTCGTGAGTGGGTGGGTGCGCAGGTAGGGAAAGCCCCCGCTGTCATTCAGGCGGTTGGCCTGCTGCAGCTTCTCAAACATTCCCACAAAGCCCTGGGGCGCAAATCCGGCCTGCGTCATTACGCCAAAGCCAATGCGGTCGGCCTCTCGCTCCATGTCGCGCGAAAAATTGAGCTGGCTTTGCACCGCCGCCGCCTGCCCGCCGGTGATCAAGGCGTTGGCGGCCTGGCCGTTGCTGGCGCTCTTGCTGGCGGCCAAGATGCCCAAAATCATCGCGCCCATCATCCACGGCGCCTGGGCGCTTTGCTGTGCCATGTTGCGCGCAATGTGGCGTTGGGTGACGTGGCTCAGCTCATGGCCCAGCACCGAAGCCAGCTCGTCGCGCGTGCTGACAATGCCCACCAGCCCCAGGTGCACACCAAAGTAACCCCCCGGCAACGCAAAGGCATTGACCGAGCGGTCGCGCCCGAGCAGCACCGCCCAGGCAAAGGTGTCGAACAGCTCGGGCGACATTTCGCCGCGCGCTTTGGCCGCCGCCAGCAGCGGCTGCCAAATCTCTTGCACATATTCCATGATGACCGGGTCGTCGATGTAGTCGGGGTCGCGGTACAGGCTGCGGGCAATGCTGTCGCCCAAGCGCCGCTCGGCGGCGGGCGACATTTCGGTGCCGTCACCCAGGTGCGGCAAAGCATTGCTGGTCGCTCCATCGGCTGGAACCCGGGCAGGCACCTGTGCCTGCACCAGGCCTTGCGGCCAAGCCAAGGCCAAAGCCAGCGCGATTACCAGCGCCAGCGAAACAGGGCGCCAACTGGCTGCGCCGGGGGCTTTTGCACCTCGCGGCACAAGCCCGTGTGCCATCGAGGGCGGGGATGGGTGGTGTGTGCTCATGCCGCGATGATGCACGCGGCGGGTGAAGTGGGGGTAAACACGGTGTTTTTGTACACTTGTCAGCACACCGCAGCATTTTGTTTATGACCCAACTCACCCACTTCGACGCCCAAGGCCTGGCCCACATGGTGGACGTGTCCGCCAAGGCCCACACCAAGCGCATTGCCATCGCCACCGGCCGCATCGAAATGCTGGCCAGCACCCGCGCGCTGATTGAGGGGGGC
>JARXAU010000170.1 GCA_029865675.1 Rhodoferax sp. | reverse complement strand
ACACTGCACCGCTTAGGCGGTGATTTGTTTGTGAAGAAATCCACCCTGGAGTTCCGGGCCTCGGCGGGTTACGACGATCGTTTGATCATCGCCCTGCGCTGCGCGCGCATCGGCAACTCCTCTTTGCAATTTCTGAGTGGGATTTTTCGCGGGAACGAGTTACTCGTCACCGCAGAACTGATCTATGTGTTCGCCGACCCAAAAGCGAAAACGGCGCTTGCGTTGCCCCAGCCTTTGCGCACGACCCTGCTGGCATATGAGGCAGGGCAGCCCGTGGTGACCACAGAGTTGTCGGCCTGGGCCCAGGCGCAAGCGGCGGTACAAACGTTGCGCGTGCCGGATGAATTCGATGCGGCAGCCTTGCATTGCATATTGCGCAACGCTTTGGGCGACTCGGTCGCCACAGCGCGGCTTCGTGCCCAACGGCAGGAGCCCGATGGCGTAGCGGTGATGGCAGACTTGCGTGGCGCGCGGTGGGGCAGGGCGGCTGCGGCCGCAGTGCTGCGCGACAAGCCCTGTTTTTGAGTCTTGGCCTAGATATCTTCGAGCAGGGGGTAGGGCAAGGGTAGCAACGCAATGGCTGGCCCGTCGGGCCGTCCGACCGCCAGGTGCTCGTCTCTGGCTGCGCTGGTTTGGAGGGAAACAATGGCTACCCACTGCCCCGCCGGATGGTGGCCGACCTGCACTACCAAGCCGCAGGGCTGGTCAGGATCTTGCCCGCAATACACCTCTTGCCCGGCAAACAAAGGTACAGCGACTTCATGGGTGGCGGCTGGGTCTGGCGGGTTTTGCAGCAAGCAAGCAAGGTAGGCGCGGCGTTTAAGGGTGCCACGAAACTGGCTGCGCGCTACCACTTCCTGGCCGGGATAGCAGCCTTTTTTGAAACTTACACCGCCAATGGACTCGTAATTCAGCATTTGCGGAACAAATGCGTCCACCAGCGGCGCGCTCAGGGTTGCAACGCCGCCCATGACTTCGCCGTAGTGCCAGTCTGAAAGTGGCAAAGTGGGGCCGCTGGGCGGCGTTGTGCCATTCGGTGACAACCAAAGCTGTCGCATCAGTCCCTGTGTGGGATAAAGCTGCACTATGCTGGTGTCGCCCTCGTTTTGCGCTTGCCATGGATGGACTAATCCGGCGTGGTCTGCGCACGCAGTGGGTCCCACCAGTCCGTACACAGAAAAGTCGCCGCTTGCGTCGCGCAAACTTGCTTTGGCGCGCATAACAAACATGGACAGGCGCTTAACCGTTGCGGCCAGTACATCTTTGCTGCATACGAGCAAGATGTCGCCGTTTTCTCTTTTTACCGCGACAAAGCTGGCCTGCATGCGCCCCTTGGCCGAGCAAAACGCGGCGAGGCGCGCTTGGGTGGAGGTGAGTTGAAGAACGTCGTTGCTGAGTTGCCCTTGCAGGAAACTTGCGTTGTCAACACCGCAAACTTCGATGACCCCCCAGTGGTCGAGCAAGGCGACGCCCTGCTGGCATAGAGGCATGGCTGGGACGCTGGTGGCAATGAATGGGGTGTTGCTCATGCATGAATTATGCGGGGCACGCCTGCACCACTGCCGGGGGCAAAAACTTGGCGCACCATTTTTGAGCGCTTCGTCCTGCCTTAGCTGCTGAGGCTGGCTTAGGCCATGCTTTGCTGGCGTGCCACGTGGTACCGGCCTACGCCCGGGCGGGCCGGGGAGTGCAGCGCAATTCGGGCGTACAAACGGTCGTACAGCGGCTCACGCGGGCATTTGCCCGAAACCGGGTTGCAGTGGCTGACAAATTTGGCGTCCAGTTGGTGCCAGTCAGACTCTTCAAGCACCTTGAGGGCTTCCGGTATGACGACCATTTCTTCGAGCGCAATGTGTTCGGAATAAAAGCTGACGTAGGACTTCAGGTTGGACTCAAACACTTCGCGCCGTGAGTCGCCCAGCAGTTACCAAGCCGGTAACTGCTGTTGCAGTTCCCGGATTTTGGCTTGTGCGAGGACGTGGTCCCCGTTGAGCTTGCAGATCACCTGCTTCGCAACGACAGAGCGGGCTGCCACGGAAGGGAAAAGCAAATCAGTTTCTTTGACGTGGTGTTGTCTTTCCGGAAACTCATCCATGTAAAACAGCATAGCGCGCAACAGGTCAAAGAACGCTTCAGGCTGTTCGTCAGGGCCCCGCTCAACCAACATGCCCATGGAGCGCAACACCGCCAAAAGCGAAGAATGCTCATCGCGGATCATGCGCAGGCTGGAGGGGTTCATGTGGTCTCTGCTGAAGTGTTGAGTGAGGCAAGCTGCGAGCGTCTCACGCCTTTGGCCACGAAAACGTGATCTACATCAGCAAGTCAAGTGCGGGCCTTGGCGGCCGTTTGTGGGGCGAGATGCTCTCGGCTTGGGAGTTTCCGGTTTCGCTTGTTTGGCGTGCCACGGCTGCGGCAAAGCCAGGTCTTCGGCTTCATCAACGCGGCTTATGATGGAACATTTCGCATCTCGGGAGTGTGTTTACTGTGGGTTTATTCATGGGCCGGGCACTGCGCTTGGCGCTTACGGGGATCTTGAGTATGGCGCTGGTGGGCGGGGCTGCGGCGTATTGGTGGGTAAACCAGCCACTTCGCTTGGCTTCGCCTTTGGTGGAGCTGGCCGTAGAGCGCGGTGCAAGTCCGCGTGAGGTGGCCGCTGCAGTGGCAAGAGCCGGAGTTGCGGTGCAGCCTCAAGCCTTGTACTGGTGGTTTCGGATCTCCGGGCAGGCCCGTCAAATCCGTGCGGGAAGTTATGAGTTGGAGGGCGTGGTGAGCCCTCGCAGTTTGCTGCAGAAGCTGGTGCAAGGGGACGAGGCTTCGCGCAGCGTCACGCTGGTGGAGGGCTGGACCTTTCGCCAAGTCCGTGACGCGCTCCAGCGCGCGGAAAACTTGCGCTCTGAGGCACCCATGTTGAGCGATGCGCAGCTGATGGCGCAACTCGGTCGTGCCGGGCTGGCGCCGGAAGGCCAGTTTTTCCCGGACACCTACACCTACTCCAAGGGCTCCACAGACCTCGCTGTCCTCAAACGTGCCTTGCACGCTATGGATCTGCGGTTGGCAGAAACGTGGGCGCAACGCAACCCCAAAGTGCCGCTTCAATCGGCGCAGGAGGCGTTGATTTTGGCCAGCATCATTGAAAAAGAGACTGGCCGCACCAGCGAACAAGCCCAGATCTCCGCCGTGTTCAACAACCGGCTTCTCATCGGTATGCGCTTGCAAACCGATCCCAGCGTCATATACGGCCTGGGGGCCGCGTTTGATGGCAATCTGCGCAAGGCGGATTTGCTCGCCGACACGCCTTTTAACACCTACACGCGCTCAGGGCTGCCGCCGACGCCAATCGCTCTGCCTGGACGCCAGGCGTTGCTCGCTGCAGTGCGTCCGGCGCCGTCCAAAGCCCTGTATTTTGTTTCTCGTGGCGACGGCACGAGCGTGTTCAGCGACAACTTGGACGCCCACAACCGCGCGGTCAACCAGTACCAGCGTGGAAAATAGCGGGCATGAGCGGTTTATTCATCAGTTTCGAAGGCATCGATGGTGCCGGCAAGTCCACCCACATTGCCGCTTTGGCCCAAGCGTTTGAAGCGCAGGGCAGGGCTGTAACCCTGACCCGCGAACCGGGCGGTACGCCCTTGGCCGAAGCCTTGCGCGCATTGGTGCTGCATGAGGCGATGGACCCACTCACCGAAACGCTCCTGGTGTTTGCCGCGCGGCGAGACCATATTACGCGGGTGATTGCGCCGGCCCTGGCTCAGGGGCGGGTGGTGGTGTGCGACCGTTTTTCTGACGCCACTTTTGCTTATCAAGGTGGCGGGCGAGACTTTGATTGGGATGTGTTGCGCGTTTTGGAGAACTGGGTGCAGGCGCGCGATCAGATAGCAAGTGCGGTTGAGCCAGGCCCCGATGTGCTGCAGCCTGACTTAACGCTGTGGTTCGATCTGCCCGCCGCAGTTGCCGCGCAACGCTTGGTGGGCGCGCGCGTCCCTGACAGGTTTGAGGCGCAGCCCAGCGGATTTTTTGAGAAGGTGTCAGCGGGCTATGCCAGGCGCTGCGCGCAGAGCCCATCACGTTTTGCGCGTATTGAGGCCCACATGAGCGCAGAGTCTGTCTGGCAACAAGTTCTGGCCTCTGTGCGGGCCAAGGGCTGGCTTTCATGACCGCGCGCGCCCCAACGGCACCTGTGAATAATCTACCGCCGTGGATTGCAGCCCAAACGACCGACCTGTTGGCACAACGCGGCCAGGCTTGGCTGCTTGCTGGGCCATCGGGCTTGGGCCAGTACCCTTTGGCGTTGGCACTCGCGCGCGCTTGGCTGTGTGAGCACCCCGCCCCACATGGTGCCTGCGGCTATTGCGGCAGCTGCCACGCCATCGCCGTTCGTACCCACGCGGACCTGTGCGTGCTCATGCCCGAGACTTGGATGCTGGCACTGGGCTGGCCCTTAAGTGAAAAAATGCAGGGCGAAATTGACGACAAAAAGCGCAAGCCGAGCAAGGAAATCCGCGTGGACGCCATGCGCGATGCCGTGGAGTTCTGCCAACGCACCAGTGCACGGGGCCGCGGCAAGGCCGTTTTGGTGTTTCCTGCAGAAGACATGAACCATGTCACCGCCAACGCTCTGCTCAAAACGCTGGAAGAGCCGCCGGGCGACGTGAAATTCGTTCTGGCCACGCATTCAGCACACCAATTGCTGCCCACCATCTGCAGTCGTTGCCTGTGGCACACGATGCGCTGGCCTGACGCGGCGCTCAGCCACCAATGGCTGGAGTCTGAGGGGCTGACTGCGCCGCAAGCGCAACAAGCGCTACTGGCATGCGGCGGAAGACCCCAAGATGCGCTGGAGCGGGCGCAGTCTGGACGCGACGCTGGCGCTTGGTCGGCTTTTCCGAGGGCCATGGTACGCGGCGACGTCGGTTTTGTGCGCGATTGGTCCGTCGCTGAATTATTAATGAGCCAGCACAAGCTGTGCCACGATTTGCTGGCGGTGTCTGTAGGTGCGGTGCCACGCTTTTTTGCGGTACAAGACCTCCCACCCGGTGCCTCCCTATCGGCGCTAAGCCAATGGGCTCGGGCCCTCGCAGGCCATCAACGCACCGTCGACCATCCTTTTAATGCAGGTTTGCTTCTGGAGGCGCTGGTTGGACAGGCACAGGGTGTTTTGGCTTCAACCCCTAGACCATGAAGTTTGAAAGCACTGCCAATCCTTTGTTTGAAAGGCCCTTGTATGACACCTAATCCTGGCGGCACCACGCCTCCCGCATCACCCGGTTGGTCCGATTCTGTGCTGAGTTCGTCGAGTTTGCGACCCAGCGTAATGCAGCTCAACCTCAAAGACCGCAACCATCTGTTTGATGTTTATATATCCAGTTTCGCCGACGGCGGCATCTTTATGCGTACCAGCCGAGAATATGCCCTGGGCGATGAGCTTTACGTGTTGCTGACGCTTCCCGAAGACCCTCAACGCTACGCGATCGCTGGCATCGTTGCTTGGCTTACACCGACGAATGCCCAATCTGGACGGTCGCAAGGCGTGGGTATTCGTTTCCCAGCAGACCAGCGAGGGGTGGACGTCAAACGCAAGATCGAGCTCCTCTTGGGTCCATTGCTGATGTCCGAGCGCGTCAACCAAACCATCTAGCCAATGTTCACCGATTCGCACTGCCATTTGTCCTTCCCTGAGCTCAAGGTCTCCATGCCAGAGATACGAAGCGCGATGGAGTGCGCCCGCGTGAGCCGTGCATTGTGTATTTGCACCACTTTGGAGGAGTTTGAGGACGTTCACTCCCTCGCGCTCGAATACGATAATTTTTGGTCTACGGTGGGCGTTCATCCTGACAACCAAGGGGTGCGCGAGCCAAGCCTGCATGATTTGCTGGTTCGTGGAGATTTGCCGCGAGTGGTGGCGATTGGCGAAACGGGTCTCGACTATTACCGTCTCAACGGCAGAACCGTAGCGGATATGGCTTGGCAGCGCGACCGCTTTCGTACCCATATCCGCGCGGCCCAGACCTTAAAAAAGCCTCTTGTAATTCATACCCGTAACGCCTCGGAGGACACGTTGGCCATTCTCAAGGAGGAGGGCGAGGACGGATGCGCTGGGGCGGCAGGCGGTGTTTTTCATTGTTTTACCGAAACTGCCGCTGTTGCCGAGGCCGCTTTGGCACTGGGTTTTTACATCTCATTTTCGGGAATATTGACGTTCAAAACGGCCCAAGATTTGCGGGAGGTGGCAACGTGGGTGCCGATGGACCGCTTGTTGATTGAAACCGACAGCCCTTATTTGGCTCCTACGCCTTTTCGCGGCAAGACCAACAACCCTTCTTATGTACCGCTGGTTGCGCAGCAGATTGCGACTTTGCGTGGATGCAGCGTAGAAGAGGTTGGCACTGCGTCCAGTCAAAACTTCACCCGACTTTTTGCTGGTGTTGCCGCGTGAAAGTGTTAATTAATCACTTTAAAAAAGCACTTTACGCTTTTGTTTTTATTGCATTTTCTTCGTCTTTTGCTGGTTCTTATGATGATTTTTTCAAGGCCATTGAACGCGACGATGCCACCACGGTCGCAAAGCTCATTGCGCGCGGCTTTGACGTCAACACGGTGGGGCCGACAGGTCTGCATGGTTTGTTATTGGCATTGAACACATCTTCTTCCAAAGTGCTGGCTGTGTTGCTGGATGCCCCGGGCATTCAGGCGGAGCAACGCAACCCCAACGACGAAAGTGCCTTGATGTTGGCAGCGTTGGCTGGCAAGCGGGAAGTGTGTGAACGCCTGATTGCACTGGATGCAGATGTCAACAAGACCGGTTGGACCCCGTTGCATTACGCGGCCACAGCAGGACGCGCGGATATCGTAAAACTGCTTTTAGATCACTACGCCTACATAGACGCAGAGTCGCCCAACCAAACCACGCCATTGATGATGGCCGCCATGTACGGTAACACCGCAACAGTCTCGGCCTTGCTGGTGGCGGGGGCCGATGCGCATTTGCGCAATCAAAAAGGGCTAAGCGCCCTCGACTTTGCCAAAGCGTCGGGGCGCGAGGAGATTTACAAACTGATTGCTCAGAAGCTGTAGATCTCCGAAAGCCAGTAACGCACTTGGAACGCCGTGTGCTCCTTCATTGTGCACTTCATACGATGTGTATTATGTAAATATCGAAATCGCACCCGAGAGAATTCTGGGAACGCGATCAAGGCCGGGTGTGCGTTGCGCGGTGGCGCAAAAAGACTGCGCCGCGCAATACAGCATGCTTGGTGGTGCGCCCCGCCGTGCGCTTTCTCCACATGCGAAAAGACGATGGCTTCATGTGCTTGCGCATCAGGGCGACGACGCCTGACTCGTTGAGCCCGAATTGCGCCTCAATTGCCTCAAACGCAGTACGGTCCTCCCACGCCATCTCAACGATGCGCGAGATATCGGAATCGCTCAGCAACGCTGAAGCGCCGCGCTTGTCCTGCTTAACGGCTGCCATCATTGAAACGAGGAACGAAAGTTGAACATGGTGATCGGCGTTGATTTTGGCATGCCAGCCCTGCCAACGCCTTCACTTCGCGGTCGCGAGACGCAGCCAAATTTCGTTGCGCCGCAAAAACCAGGGTGTAAATGGCGCGTTGTAACGCGAATACAGGGGCTCTCCCACCGCAAGCAGGTTGGCTGATCGCAATGCTGCCTGTAGCGAAGCCAAATGCTCCTGGTAATTGGCCTCTGACCAAAATCCGGAGTATCGAATCACCGCAACGCGGTGCGGTGCGATGTCGCGAAGCGTGACTTGGGGGTCCAAGGGCTCGGGCGCTGAAGCTGCTGTCACGCCTTTCGGAAGGACAAACTGGACCCGAAAACCACCGGGCTGCGGCGTTTGAATCACGGGCGCTGTCATGTCCAGTTTGACTGGCACCGCCGCCTGCGTCACCGGGGCGGTCATAGCGAGTTTTCGCTCCCCCTTGTTCTTGCCAAAAATATAGCCCGCTAAGACTGGAAAGGCCTGGTTCCCTGCTTCGTCGGCGGGCCCTGGCACGACAAGTTCCGCGACCGTGTAGGCCTCATACAAGCGCACCTCGACGCCAGACAGACTTTGGACGACCTGGTAGCTAGGTTCTTCGGTGGCGTGAAGGGTCATGGGAATGGCAAACAACACGAGCCCGAACGCTACAGACGAAACCGCAGTGCCAAGCCTTGCGCCTAGCCCGACTCTTTCGAAATTTTGCATTTGACTGCCTGCTTTCATGCTCGGATGTTTCAGAAATTATTGAATGGCTAGTATTGCCGTTTCTGAGGCAGCATAACGTGCGCCAGCACACTTATCCCTGCTCGCAGCTCTGGCTCCGGCTGGCTGACCACCTCTGAACTGCAGCGAAGTGCCTTTCAACGTCCAAGGTGGCGCCAGCGACAATGCAGCCCACGCTACTTTGCAAAAACCCCATGCAACTCGCTACCTGGAATGTGAACTCTCTGACTGTGCGCCTCCCACAGGTGCTTGATTGGCTGCAGGCCAATCCGGTTGACGTTTTGGTTTTGCAAGAAACCAAACTTACAGACGATAAGTTTCCGGCCGACGCCTTTACAGCCGCCGGCTACCACGCGCAGTGGTTCGGCCAAAAAACATACAACGGTGTGGCGCTGTTAAGCCGCACACCGGCGACCAATGTGGTCAAAAACATTCCCGGCTTTGCCGATGATATGGCCCGGGTGATTACCGCTAGTGTGGCAAGCCTGCGGGTGATCGGAGCCTACTTTCCCAACGGTCAAGCTCCCGGCAGCGATAAATTTGAGTACAAGATGGAGTGGCTCAAAAGTCTGAGGAGTTGGGTTAAAACAGAACTTGAAGCGCACCCTCACCTGGTACTCATGGGCGACTACAACATCACTTTTGATGACGACGACGTCTGGGATCCGGAGGGAATGCGCGACCAGATCCATTGCACCGACGAAGAGCGCTACCAACTCCGCTCACTGGTCGCCCTAGGTTTGCACGACAGCTATCGCTTATTTGCGCAGCCGCCCCAAAGCTATAGCTGGTGGGACTACCGCGACTTTGCGTTTCGGCGCAACCGCGGGCTGCGTATCGACCACATTTTGGTCAGCAACGCTCTCAAGCTTGGGGCGCGCGCGTGCCACATAGACAAGGCCCCACGTAAAAACGAGCGACCGAGCGACCATGCACCGGTAGTTCTTGATGTCAACCTAAGCCCCTGAGTACGCAGCCGGGCGCCCGTAGCGAGTTTGACACCAGGGTCGCTAAAAAAGAGATTTAAGCGTTTATAAACAATTAAACTGCAAAAAATATCATTTTTACAAAAGGTCTGTCCATGGCAAGCTGCAATCGATTGGGGGCTTACTTACCCCACCTTTTGGCAACGCTGTGTAGCTTGGCGATTTGCCTAGGGGCGCAAGGCGCATGGGCGAGTGCGGGCAAGATTGGGATCGTGGTCGGTACTGCGCGAATTTCCCAGCATACCGGCCAAGAGCGGCCGGCCCAGCGCGGAGACGACCTTTATGAAGGCGATACCGTCGCTACCAACACCAACTCGAACGTCCAAATCCGCATGATTGACGACGCCATCATCTGGGTGCGACCAGACTCGCAGCTCAAGATTCAGCGCTATCGCTCTGACCAGCATGGCGCGCCCAAGAACGAAGCGGTGCTCAAACTGCTGAGCGGCACCCTGCGCCAAGTCACCGGCTCGATTGGCAAGGCCTCGCCTGGCGACTACAGGCTGAGCACACCCAACGCGACCATTGGCATTCGCGGCACCGAGTTTGACGTCACCTTTGCCACCGCAGGCATTGCCGCCCGGCTCAATACACAGCCGGGCACCTACAACCGGGTGTTCGCGGGCTCAACCGTGCTGGAAGGCCCGTCCGGACGGGTCACTTTGAACCAGGGCGAAGCAGGGTTTATAGGCATGGCGCCCGGTGACAATCCGCAGCTGCTGCCCCGCATTCCCGAATTCATGAGTATCCAGCCCAATGCGGCCCAGCGGGGCGAAGCCGCTCCAACGACGCCCCGCTCCTTGCAGATATCAGTCCGGTTAGGCGACGGGGAGGAATCCACCGTCAGCTCTATCAGCAGCCGTGACAACAACACCGAGCAGCGCGTACGCGCCCTGGAGGGCGAGCGCGCGAGCTTGGGCTTCGCCCAAGACCCGGCTGCAGGCAAAGCCGCCCGAGTCGGTGCCAGACCTGCAAGCCAAAGTCTGTTCGACGTTGTGGCCAAGGTCAGCGGCAACAAAGCACTTCTGCAGTTCATGGCGCAAAGCCAGAGTGTGGGTTCCGCTGGCGGCCAGGCCAATAAGGTCGTCACCAGCTTGAGCGTGAACTTAGGCGTTTGGACCGATGTCAGCGGCCAAGGGCTTTGGAGCGGGTCATCTGCAAATGTGATCTCTTCAAGCAGCGCCCGCCCTCACAACAGCAAGATCTACCTGAAGGTGGACGATCTAAGCCGCTAGGCGCAGCGTGATGCGGCAGCATTGGTGGCGGCGAAACTCGGGGCGGCACTTGGTGGCTTGGGCACTGGTTGGACTGTTCGCGGGCCATGCTGCTGCCTGGTGGACATTGCCACTGTTGCCGCGCGTGGAAGCACTGCTTTACGACCTGCGAGTCCGTGCGGTGGCACCACGCAGCCTAGACGAGCGCGTCGTCATCGTCGATATCGACGAGAAGAGCCTGCAAGAAAAGGAACTGGGTGGCGAAGGCCGCTGGCCCTGGCGGCGTGACCGCTTGGCCCAGCTCGTAGACAAGCTGTTCCAAGACTACCGCGTATCTCTGGTCGCTTTCGACATCGTTTTGTCCGAAAAGGACGACTCCTCAGGCCTCGATATCCTCGAACAGCTGGGGAGAAACGAACTCAGAAACAACGCCGCTTTTGTTGCCGAGCTACCGCAATTGCGCCGCCGCTTGTCCTTTGATGACTTGCTAGGCCAGTCGCTGCAATCTGGCCCGGTTGTGCTGGGTTACGCTTT
The DNA here is from genome assembly GCA_029865675.1 of Rhodoferax sp. GTDB lineage: Bacteria > Pseudomonadota > Gammaproteobacteria > Burkholderiales > Burkholderiaceae_C > Allorhodoferax. The sequence continues at coordinate 3,347 of JARXAU010000170.1, read as the reverse complement.
TCACAACGGTATGCCTTCGAAAAGTGCCACGTTACCGAACGGGTTCGACCCCAAACCGTGGGGCTTGGGGGACGTGCGTGCGCAGTCTTTTCCTGGATATGCCGGATTGTTGCCAAAACTGCAGGGCCGCGCTGCGGGCGCGGGGCACCTCAACCCGCTGCGGGATGACGATGGTGTGACCCGTCGTGTACCTTTGCTGGTGGAGCACAGTGGTCTCTACTATCCGGCCTTGGGTTTGGCGGTCTTGCAAGTTCTCACTGGTTCCGGCCCTTTGGAGGCAATGGCCGCAGACGATGGCCAGTCCGGGCGCCGGGTGGAGAAGCTCATCGTGGGCGGTCTGGCGGTACCGGTGGACCGTGCGCTCAATGCATTGGTGCCGTTTCGTGGCGCGGCCCACAGTTTTCCATACGTTTCAGCCTCGGACGTACTGCATGGGCGTGTTCCCAAAGAGCAACTAAGCCAACGTATCGTCTTGGTAGGCACCTCTGCAGCCGGTCTTGCCGATCTCGTCACCACGCCAACCAGCGTCAGTTTTCCGGGCGTAGAAGTGCACGCCAACCTGATCACTGGTCTGCTCGACCAGCGCCTGTTTCAGGCCCCCGCTTACGCGCAAGCCGTAGAGCTGCTAGGCACGATGATGTTGGGCGGGCTGATGGTTTTCGCAGGGGGCCGACTCAAGCCGTCTTACACGCTTGTTGTGTTTTTGGCTGCGTTGCTCGCAACGGTATCGCTGGGAATGGGTGCCGTGCTGACGCAGCAGCTGATGCTTCCGATGTCCACGCCCTTGGCCTGCTTGCTGGTTTTGTTCTTGTATGGAATGGGCTACGGGTATTTTGTAGAGGCGCGTGGCAGGCGGCAGATGTCTGCCCTCTTCGCCAATTACGTGCCCCCAGAACTGGTCACAAAAATGGCAGAAAACCCCGAAGCCTTCACGATGGCGCCCATGGAGCGGGAATTGACGGTTCTGTTCGCCGATGTGCGGAATTTCACCGCCATTTCAGAGCACTTAAGCCCGGAAGCACTGGCCGAGCTCATCAACGCCTACCTCACCGCCATGAGCGAAGTGGTCCGCGATGGCTATCGAGGCACCTTGGACAAATACATTGGTGATGCGGTGATGGCGTTTTGGGGCGCGCCGGTACCCAATGCCCAGCACGCCCAGGACGCGGTGCATGCCGCTATTGCGATGCAGCGGGCAGCCGGTAAGCTGAATCTGGAGTTTCAGGCCAAAGCGTGGCCGGAACTCAGAATCGGTATTGGCCTTAATTCCGGGTCTATGCGCGTGGGGGACATGGGTTCCAAAATCCGACGGGCCTATACGGTGATGGGGGACGCGGTCAATCTCGGGGCGCGGCTTGAGGGTCTCACCAAGGTTTACGGCGTCGATGTTTTGATTGGCGAGGCCACGCGCGATTTACTGCGCGGTTGGCTGTGCCGCGAAGTGGACTTGGTCCGTGTGAAAGGCAAAGACGACGCAGTAAGAATTTTTGAACCCCTGGGTTTAGCCCTTGAATGCAGTTCCGAGCTTCACCAAGAAAAGGCGCAGTGGGACCTTGCACTCGCTGCCTACCGGCGACAGCAATGGTTAGTAGCTCACGCGCTGTTCGTGAAACTTCGCTTGTCCAAACCAGATTGCGCTTTGTACGCACTTTTTTCTGACCGTGCAGCCGAGTACCAGCTTACGCCCCGCCCAAGCGACTGGGACGGTGCTACGCAGTTTGACCGAAAGTAGCAACGCCAAAGCCCCATTGGCCCCCTTGCGCAGACCAAGAGACAGGACGCGCTGCGACATAATTCAGGGGCTGCGGACTGCCTTGACACGGCGGAGCGGACCACACCAGTTATTCAATACCCAAGTCGGAGCATTCCATGGACATCGCAGGAAAAGTTTTTATCGTCACCGGTGGCGCATCAGGTTTGGGTGAGGGCACTGCCCGCATGCTTAGCGCCCATGGCGCAACCGTGGTGATTGCCGACATGCAGGCCGAAAAAGGCGAGGCCATTGCGCAGGAAATTGGCGGCGCTTTCGTCAAGTGCGACGTCAGCAACGAAGCCGACGGCCAGGCCGTGGTCGCCAAGGCGGTGTCGCTGGGCAAGTTGATGGGCTTGGTGAACTGCGCAGGCATTGCGCCGGCTGAGAAAACCGTGGGCAAGCACGGCGCGCATAACTTGGGCGTGTTCACCAAGTGCATTACCGTCAACCTGGTGGGCAGCTTCAACATGATTCGCTTGGCCGCCGACGCCATGTGCAAAAACGAGCCCGAAGCCACCGGCGAGCGCGGCGTGATGATCTCCACCGCCTCAGTAGCAGCGTATGACGGCCAGGTTGGCCAAGCCGCTTACAGCGCATCCAAGGGCGGCATTGTGGGCATGACCCTGCCGATTGCCCGCGACCTGGCGCGCAACGGCATTCGCAATATGACGATTGCTCCCGGCATTTTTGGCACGCCCATGATGTTTGGCATGCCCCAAGAGGTGCAAGACTCGCTGGCCGCAAGCGTCCCCTTCCCTTCGCGCCTGGGTACGCCGCAAGACTACGCCAAACTCGCGCTGCACATTTTTGAGAACGACATGCTGAACGGCGAAGTCATTCGGCTGGACGGGGCCATTCGCCTCGCTCCGCGTTAACCCTAGAATTCGGAGCCGGGTGACTGAGAGGCCGCGTCGGCGCCCGTGTCGACCGTTTGGGTGCCAGCGCCGTCGCCCGCACCTTGCATTCAATATCCAGCGAGAGCTTCATGATCAACCAAGAAATACTGGCCCAGTTTGGCCCCCGTGAATCCATGGAATACGACGTGGTGGTGGTCGGTGGTGGCCCCGGCGGCCTGGCCACCGCCATCCGCGTCAAGCAACTCGCCGCTGAACAAGGCAAAGAGGTGTCGGTGGTGGTGCTGGAGAAGGGCTCCGAGCCCGGCGCGCATATCTTGTCGGGCGCCATCATGGACCCCAAGGCGCTGACCGAGCTGATTCCCGACTGGAGGGCCCGTGGCGCGCCGCTGAACCAGCCCGTCACCGACGACGCCTATGTGTTTTTGGGCGAAAAATCTGGCTTTCGGGTGCCCAATATGGTGCTGCCGCCCTTTGCCGACAACCACGGCAATTACATCGTCAGCCTTGGCAATGTCACCAAATGGATGGCCGAGCAGGCCGAAGCCCTGGGCGTGGAGATATTCCCGGGCTTTACCGGCGCTGAGGTTTTGTACTCCGACGGCGGAGCGGTCAAAGGCGTGGCCACCGGCAATATGGGCATTGGCAAAGATGGCGTGCCCATGGACAGTTTTCAGCTGGGCATGGAACTGCTGGGAAAATACACGGTGTTCGCCGAAGGCGCGCGCGGCCATCTGGGC
>JARXAU010000108.1 GCA_029865675.1 Rhodoferax sp. | reverse complement strand
GGTGCTGATCGACCCCTTCAGCAAGGCGGTCGTTTTGCAGGTGGAGGACACCGGCCCGGGAATTGCGGCGGCCGAGCGCGAGCGGGTGTTCCAGCCGTTTTACCGTGCCCTGGGTAATGAGGCCGATGGCTCCGGCTTGGGGCTGCCCATCGTGTTGGAGATTGCCAAACAACATCGCGCCAGCGTGTCGGTGGAAGACAGCCGCCCCGGCCATCTGCCGCCTGGGGCCTGCTTTACTGTGCGCTTTAATACCGGGGGTTCTTGACCCGGAGTTCGACGATAGGTTGTGGCGCTTTGTTTTTGCTGGCCGGCCGTGTTGCAGCCGATGGCTTGGAAGGCGGCTCATATTCGAGCACGATTTCGGATTCCTGCACGGTGTCACCCACTTTTTCCGGCTCGTTCGCGAGCGCAGCCGCTTCGGCTTGGGCGCGGGCTAGCTGCGCCTTAAGCTGCACCTGCAAGCCCTCTTGCACCGACAGCAGGCGAATGCCCTGCTCCAGCGGGTCTGCATCCGACCGCTGTTGTGCCGACACATTGCCTATGCCCAAGCCGCTGACCGCATCCTGTGACCAGGCGAAATACCCCAGGTTAAGCCCCAACAACACAAGGGGCGCGAGCCAGGGCCGCCGGCCCAAGGCGTCAGCGCTGCGGGTGAACCAATCAGACCGGCGCATCGGTGTGGCGGCTTGGCGCTTTGGGCTGCACGCGAACACTCACCTCGGCGCTGCTGATTTCCTTCAGTCCGCTGGCCGTGTGCACCATGAGCGCGCCCGATGCGTTCACGCCCCGCGCCAGGCCCACCGTGCCGTCGGTGCATTCCACCGCTTGGCCGTACAGCAAATCGCGCGTGTGAAAAGCGCTGCGCAGCGGGCCAAAACCCTCGGCAACAAAGCGCAGCAGGGTTTGCGCCAGCGGCAAGGCGATGCAAGCTAGCGCCTGCGCAGCGTCCACGGTGGGCAACAACTCGCGCAAAGCAGCCGGTGGCGTACGCAAATCTTGCGCGCACGGCAGCTCTATATTGAGGCCTACACCCACGACGGCGTAGCGCACGCCACCTGCGGCGGCAGTCTCGATCAGGATGCCGCCTAGCTTGCGCCCGTCAAACCACAGGTCGTTGGGCCATTTGAGGCCTACGTCGGGGTGCAAGCTTTGCGCTACCGCCAAGCCCACGGCGAGCGACAGGCCCGACCAATCTTGCGGTGAGAGCGCCAGGCCTAGCGAAAAGGCCAGGGACGCGTCTGGCTGCGCCGTCCGGTTTGGCATCTGCGCGTTGGCACCGTGGCTGGTCCATTGGCGTCCCAAGCGGCCCCGGCCGGCGGTTTGGCGTTCGGCCACCAGCAACACGGGGTCGGTGCGGCCCAGGCGGGCGCGGCGCATGAGTTCGGTGTTGGTGGACGGCAGCTCCGGCAACACTTCGACGCTGAACCCCGGCAACAACGGCTCCACCGCCTGCCAAATGGCCTCGGCAGGCCAAAGCAGCGGCGGGGCTTGGTCGGCGACAGGCATGGGTGACTTGGACGAAGGGGGGTGTTTTTAGCGCTTGCGCCACTGCGGGCGCTTGGGCGCAAGCAGGGTGCCACGGCAGCTTTTGGCACCGCACCAGCAGGGGTATTCGGCCTTGAGTTTGGCGGTGTAGCGCTCGTCGGTCACCAGGCCGTAGTCGTAGTGCAGCTCTTCACCGGCGGCAATATTGCGCAAGGCCTTGATGAAAATGCGCCCGCGCACCTCGTCGGCCTCGCAGTTGCCATCGCAGGAATGGTTGATCCATTTGGCCGAATTGCCCTTGCGCAGGCCGTCAATGACCCGCGTGTCGTCGATATGGAAGTAAAACGTGTGGTTGGGGTTGCTCGGGTCGTGCGGGTGGCGGTCCTGGGCTTCTTGCCAGCTGATGATCTCGCCGGTGTACTCCATGATGGTCTCGCCCTCAGCGAAATCACGCATCGCAAACACGCCCTTGCCGTGGATGCCGGACTCACGGACTTGGGTACGGCGGCTGCCAGGAACAGGCACGGTTTTCTTGAGCACGAAAAAATTTGGTATGGTGAATCGTATGGGTGCGCGTGTGCGTGCCTGCAGGCGCACGCCAGTGCGTGCGCGAGCAAAGGAATTGTAGTCACATGAAAATTGCAGAAATCTCAAAAAATACCGCCCTAGGTAAAACCCTGGTGATCGCGGAAAAGCCCTCGGTAGCCCAGGACATCGTGCGTGCGCTCACGCCTTCGGCAGGCAAGTTCGAAAAGCATGACGAGTACTTTGAAAGCGACAGCTACGTCGTCTCCAGCGCGGTGGGTCACCTGGTGGAGATTCAGGCGCCCGAAGAATTTGACGTCAAGCGCGGCAAATGGAGTTTTGCCAACCTGCCGGTCATTCCGCCGCACTTTGAGCTCAAACCCGTGGACAAAACCAAGACGCGCCTGAACGCGGTGGTCAAGCTGGCCAAACGCAAAGACGTCGCCCAAATCGTCAATGCCTGCGACGCCGGGCGCGAGGGCGAGCTGATCTTCCGCTTGATAGAACAATATGCCGGGGGCGCCAAGCCGCTGGGAAAGCCGGTCAGCCGCCTGTGGCTGCAGAGCATGACGCCCCAAGCCATTCGTGACGGCTTTGGCAACCTGCGCACGAACGCGCAAATGCAGCCCTTAGCCGACGCCGCGCGCTGCCGAAGCGAGGCCGATTGGCTGGTGGGCATCAACGGCACGCGCGCCATGACGGCCTTCAACTCGCGCGACGGCGGCTTCTTTTTAACCACCGTGGGCCGGGTGCAAACGCCCACCTTGAGCGTGGTGGTGGAGCGCGAAGAGCAGATCCGCAAATTTGTCAGCCGTGACTACTTTGAGATTCATGCGACCTTTGCAGCTGTGGCCGGCCAGTACCCGGCCAAGTGGTTTGACCCACAGCACAGAAAAGATTCTGAGGACGCCGAGAAAAAGGCCGACCGCGTCTGGAACCTGTCCCAGGCCCAGGCTATCGCCAACGCTTGCCGCGGCCAGCAGGCCACGGTGACGGAAGAAAGCAAGCCCACCACGCAAGCTTCTCCCCTGCTGTTTGACCTGACCAGCCTGCAGCGCGAGGCCAATGGCAAGTTTGGCTATTCGGCCAAAACCACTTTGCAAATCGCCCAAAGCCTGTACGAGCGCCACAAGGCTTTGACCTACCCGCGTACCGACTCGCGCGCGCTGCCCGAGGACTATGTGCCGGTGGTCAAGCAAACCTTTGAGATGCTTTCTGACAGCGGCATGCGCCACCTCGCACCCCACGCGCTGACCGCGCTGAATAACAACTACATCAAGGCCACCAAGCGCGTGTTTGACAACAGCAAGGTGAGCGACCACTTTGCCATCATCCCCACCCTGCAAGCGCCCAGCGGCCTGAGCGAGGCCGAGCAAAAGGTCTACGACCTGGTTGTGCGCCGCTTTATGGCGGTGTTTTTCCCTAGCGCGCAATACCAAGTGACGACCCGCATCAGCACGGTGACTGTGGCTAACGCCGCGCATGCTTTTAAAACCGAGGGCAAGGTGCTGGTCAACCCCGGCTGGCTGGCGATTTACGGCAAGGAAGCGGCCAATGAGGTGGAAGACGCCAAAGACGGCGACAAGGGCCAAAGCCTGGTTCCGGTGGCACCCGGTGAAAAAGTGCGCGCTGAGGCAGTGGACGCCAAAGGCCTGAAAACCCGGCCCCCGGCGCGCTACTCGGAGGCCACGCTCTTAGGCGCCATGGAGGGCGCCGGCAAAACCGTGGAAGACGACGAGCTGCGCGAAGCCATGCAGGAAAAAGGCCTGGGCACACCGGCTACGCGCTCCAGCATTATTGAGGGCTTGATTGCCGAGAAGTACATGCTGCGCGAGGGCCGCGAGCTGATTCCTACGGCCAAGGCCTTTCAGTTGATGACGCTCTTGCGCGGCCTGGGAGCTGAAGAACTGTCCAAAGCCGAGCTGACCGGCGAGTGGGAATACAAGCTAGCGCTGATGGAGCAAGGCAAGCTCAAGCGCGAGGTGTTCATGGCTGAGATTGCCGCCATGACCGAGCGCCTGGTGCGCAAAGCCAAAGAATACGACCGCGACACCATTCCCGGCGACTACGCCACGCTGCACGCGCCCTGCCCGAACTGCGGCGGCATCATCAAAGAAAACTACCGCCGCTACACCTGCACCGGCAAAACCGGTGCCGAGGACGGCTGCGGCTTCTCGTTCGGCAAGTCGCCCGCCGGGCGCACTTTTGAGCTCGCCGAAGTCGAGAAATTCCTCACCGACAGAAAAATCGGCCCTCTGGACGGCTTTCGCTCCAAGGCCGGCTGGCCTTTTACCGCCGAGATGGTCGTCAAGTTTGACGAAGAAACCAAGAACTACAAGCTCGAATTCGACTTTGGCGACGACAAAGCGGGTGAAGAGTCGGGCGAACTGATCGACTTCGCCCCGCAAGAAAGCCTGGGCGCCTGCCCCAAGTGCGGCAGCGCAGTCTATGAGCACGGCAAAAACTACGTCTGCGCGCGCTCGGTGCCCACGCTGGCGCAGGCCACGCCGAGCTGCGACTTCAAAAGCGGACAAATCATCCTGCAGCAACCCATCGCCCGCGAGCAAATGCAAAAGCTGCTGGCCACCGGTAAAACCGACCTGCTGGACAAGTTCGTGAGTATGCGCACCCGGCGCGCCTTTAAAGCCATGCTGGCCTGGGACGCCGAGGCCGACAAGGTGAACTTCGAGTTCGCACCCAGCAAGTTCCCGCCGCGCAAAACGGCAGCGGGCCAGCCGGTGGTCGCCAAAAAGGCGGCACCCGCAGCCAAATCGACTGCGGCAAAAACGGCGACCAAGAAAGTGGCGACCAAGAAGGCAGCCGCAAAGAAAACCCCAGCCAAGAAAGTGGCCGACAAGACCACCGCCAAAACTGCCACCATAGCCCCCCGCAAAACCAGCACCGCCAGCGGCCTGCAGCCCAGCGCCGCACTGGCCGCCGTAATCGGCAACGTCGCGGTGGCCCGCACCGAAGTGATCCGCCTGCTGTGGGACTACATCAAAGCCCAGGGCCTGCAAGACCCAACCAACAAACGCGCCATCAACGCCGACGCCAAGTTGCTGCCGGTGTTTGGCAAACCGCAGGTGAATATGTTTGAGTTGGCGGGCATAGTCGGTAAGCACTTGAGCTAACCCGCCAGATCTCCGGGGCGGCGCGTGCCCCGCCACACCCCCCAACCCCCTCTCCTCCCCAGCGGGGAGGAGAGGGGGAGCCAACAGCCACATGGGGTTTCGTCGCGTCGGCTACGGCACCACCGGGACCTGCCCTTCGGCTAAAGGCGGCAGAGCTTGGTAACGACGGCGCCGAGCCGCGAATCTTCCAGAAGCTGCGCCCAAACCCCGAAAGCCGTCGCGGCGACGGCGCCGTACCAAAGTGCCGCAACCCTACCCACAGGCACTAGGCCAGTAGAAGCCTAGCCGAAGCGCAGAAACCAAATTCGGACTTTGACCCCCCTCTCGCCCGCTGGGCGAGAGGGGTGGGGGGAGAGTGGGCAAACCCCAGCCCCGCCAGGGCCCAAGCGTTCAGACAATATCAAGACCGGCCAGCAAGACACAGGCGGGAACGCTTTTGATGCCTTAGCATCACGCATCAAGCACCCTTTTGAAAGATGAACACCAATGCGCACCACCCTGGACATTGAAGACGACGTTCTCTTGGCCGCCAAAGAGCTGGCGCGCCGCGACAAGACGACGCTGGGCCAAACCATCAGCGCGCTCGCCCGCCGCGCTTTTCAAGCCGGGGCGGCGGCGCCTACCGAAGCACCCGCCACAGCGCTCCAGGTGTCGGAACGGCTGGCCTCCTACGGCATCCAACCCTTGCCCGCGCGCGGCGGTGTGGTCAGCAATGCCTTGATCGACCGCTTGCGCGACGCCGAGGGCATTTGATGCGGGCGCTGCTCGACGTGAACGTGCTGATTGCCTTGCACGATCGTGACCATGTGCACCACGAGCGCGCAGCACTGTGGTTCGAGACAAACATCGAACACGGCTGGGCCAGCTGCCCTCTGACGCAAAACGGCTGCTTGCGCATCATGTCGCAGGCGCAGTACAGCAGCCCGCAGCCCCTGGCCAGCCTGGTGCAGATGCTGCGCAGCTCCACCCAAACCCCTTTTCACGACCTCTGGCCAGACGAGCTGAGCATTTTGGACACCAACTCCTTCGAACACAGCCATATGCACAGTGCGCGCCAGCTCACCGACCTGTACCTGCTGGCGCTGGCCGTGAAGCGTAAGGGGCGGCTGGTAAGCTTTGACCAGCGCATCCCCTTGAGCGCCGTTGTGGGCGCCGACCCCAAGCACCTGGTTTTGTTATAGGCCCCGATGAACTTCACCGAAATCGACGACGACTCCGAGCACAGCAGCCATACCCCGGCGGCGCGGGCCCGTGCGGCCTCGCGCACCACCTGGGTCAGCGTGGGGGTCAACGTGGTGCTGTCTGCCACGCAAATTGCCGTGGGCATTGCTGCCAAGTCGCAGGCCCTGGTGGCCGACGGCATTCACTCGCTGTCTGACGTGGTGGCGGACTTTGTGGTGCTCCTGGCCGGTCACCATAGCCAAAAAGACGCCGATGTGGGGCACCCCTATGGGCACCAGCGCTTTGAAAACGCCGCCTCGCTGGTGCTGGGCCTGCTGCTGCTGATGGTCGGCTTGGGCATGGTTTGGTCGGCGGTGGTCAAGCTCGAGACGCCTGAGAGCATTCCTACGGCGCACATTTCTGCCTTGTGGGTGGCATTGGGGGCTTTGGCCGCCAAAGAGATTTTGTTTCGTTACATGCTTAAGGTGGCTAAGCAGGTCAAGTCCAGCATGTTGGTGGCCAACGCCTGGCATGCGCGCTCTGACGCGGCGTCCAGCTTGGTGGTGGGGCTGGGGCTGATTGGCAACCTGTTGGGTTATCCGCTGCTAGACCCGGTTGCCGCGCTGATTGTGGGCATCATGGTCGGCAAGATGGGTTGGGGCTTTGGCTGGGACGCGCTGCACGACCTGATGGACCGCGCTGTGAACGCAGAAGAGGTAGAAGCCATACGCGCCACGCTGCGCCAAACCCCCGGCGTAGCCGGGGTGCACGATGTGCGTACCCGCAAAATGGGTGACATGGTGGTGGTGGACGCGCACATTGAAGTGGACGCTATGCTTACCGTCGAACAAGGCCACAACATTGCTGTGGCCGCCCGCGCAGCGGTGATGCGCCGCCACCGCGTGCTCAACCTCATGACCCATGTGGACCCCGCGCACCGGCCGGACGGCGACCACGACGCGGTACTTCACTAAACCTTCTTTTTTTGATGGACGCCCATGCACCGGACCATTTTTGATACTCCGGTGGTCAACACCGTGCTGCGCGGCTTTTCCCTGGCGGTTTTAAAACTGACGGGCTGGAAGGTCAGCGGACAGCTGCCACCCCACGGCCGCAAATGCGTGATGATCGCCGCGCCCCACACCAGCAACTGGGACTTGCCCTACATGCTGATGGTGGCCTTTACCCTGCGCCTGAACGTGTATTGGATGGGCAAAGAGCAAATATTCAAACCGCCCTTTCGGAGCGTGATGATGTGGCTGGGCGGCATACCGGTGCGCCGCGAAAGCGCCAACAACGTGGTGGCGGCGTCTGTTACCGCTTTGCGAGACGCCGACGGCCCCCTGCAACTGGTAGTGACACCCGAAGGCACGCGCAGCAAGGCGCGTTACTGGAAGACCGGGTTTTATTACATCGCCGTGGGCGCCCAGGTGCCCGTCGTAATGGCCTTTATGGACTACGAGCGCAAGATCAGCGGCTTGGGGCCGGTGTTTGAACCTACGGGAGATATTGAGGCCGACATGGTGGCGATTAAGACGTTTTACGCGCCCTTCAAGGGCAAGAACCCGGACCAGTTCTAGGCCCCCGAAGCGCTCAGTGCTTAAGCGCTTGGGTGGAGATCAAAATACGGTCGGTGTACGCAATCGCCAGCGCGCTGAGCAAAAAGGTCACGTGGATCACGGTCTGCCACATCAGCACCTTGACGTCGTAGTTGGCGGCGTTGATAAAGGTTTTGAGCAGGTGGATGGAGCTGATGCCAATAATGGCGGTGCTGAGTTTGACCTTAAGCACCGACGCATTCACGTGGTCCAGCCACTCGGGCTGGTCGCGGTGGCCTTGGAGGTCCATGCGGCTGACAAAGGTTTCATAGCCGCCCACGATCACCATGATGAGCAGGTTGGAGATCATGACCACGTCAATCAGCGCCAGCACCACCAGCATGATCAGCGTCTCGTTCAGCGCGGTCAGCGGTGCCGCCGACTGGTAACCCATGCTGGTCACCAGAGCCTGCAAGGCCGTCTGGTTGCCAAAAGCGGCCTCAAGCAAGTGGACCAGCTCGACCCAGAAATGAAAGACATACACGCCCTGAGCCGCGATCAGCCCCAGGTAGAGCGGCAACTGCAGCCAGCGGCTCGCAAATATCAGGCGGGGAAGAGGCCGTAGTGGCCGTTCTTGGCGAGCGGGTAGCTTGGTTTCTGGCATGAAAAACTCCTTAATTCGGCAATCATAGGCCAAGGGTATGACCGGTCTGCGCCGTGCGCGCAGCAGCCAAGAAGTCGGCGCGCAGGGCGCTGTCGTCTAGCGTGCCCAAGGCCGCCTGGTGGAACTCCGGGTGCCATTGCACCGCTGCCACGTAGGCGCTGCCGGTATGGCGGATGGCCTCGATCACGCCGTCCTCGGGGCAGCGCGCCTCCACGGCAAAGTCGGCAGCGAGGTCTTTGATGCCCTGGTGGTGGATGCTGTTGATCTTTGCACCGCTTTGCGCGCCCAACAGTTGCTGCAAGCGGCTGCCGTCCACCACTTCGAGCGGGTGGAAATGCAGGTCGTAGACCTCGGCATCGCGGTGCGCATGGGCATTGGGGCGCTGGGTGGCGATGTCTTGGTACAAGGTGCCGCCAAAGGCGACGTTAATGAGCTGCAGGCCCCGGCAAATGCCGAACACCGGCTTGCCCGCCTTCACAAACGCATGCACGAGCGCGATCTCGTAAGCGTCGCGGTTGCGGTCGCCGTGCCAGCGGGGGTCTAAGGGCGTCTCGCCGTAGCTGCCGGGCCAGACGTCCGAGCCGCCGTGCAGCACCAGGCCGTCGAGCCAGTCGGCGTAGTCGTGCACGTCCACTGCCGCCTCCGTCTGCGCCAAGGCGTCCAAGGGCGCAGGCACCATCACCGGCAGCGCGCCGCCTGCCATGACCCAATGGGCGGTGGTTTGTTCGATGTACTGCAGGGTTTTGGGCGCGTAGGCCGCGCGCGCCGGGTCGGGGTAGAAAAAGCAGGCGCTAATGCCTATCTTGAGCCGGCGCGTCATGCTGGGCTTCCCTTCAGGCGCTGACCACGCGCACCATTTCCAAGCACTTGTTGGAGTAGCCCCACTCGTTGTCGTACCAGCTCACCACCTTGATGAAGGTGCCGTCCAGCGCGATGCTGGCGTCGGCGTCAAAAATCGAAGTGCGGGCGTCGCCACGGAAGTCGGTGGCCACCACCTTGTCTGCGGTGTAACCCAGCACGCCCCTCAAAGCGCCTTCGCTTTGCGCTTTCATCTCGGCACAAATTTCTGCCAGCGTGGCGGCGTTGTTGAGTTCGCAGGTCAGGTCCACCACCGACACGTCGCTGGTGGGCACGCGAAACGACATGCCGGTGAGCTTTTTGTTGAGTTCAGGAATCACCACGCCCACGGCCTTGGCGGCGCCCGTGCTGGAGGGAATGATGTTTTCCAAAATGCCGCGTCCGCCGCGCCAGTCTTTGTTGCTGGGGCCGTCCACGGTTTTTTGCGTGGCGGTGGCGGCGTGCACCGTGGTCATCAGGCCGCGCTTGATGCCCCATTTGTCGTGCAGCACTTTGGCTATCGGCGCCAGGCAGTTGGTAGTGCACGAGGCGTTGGACACGATTGCTTGACCGGCGTAAGTGGCGTGGTTGACGCCGTAGACGAACATGGGCGTGTCGTCTTTGCTGGGGGCCGACAGAATGACTTTTTTGGCGCCAGCGGCCAAGTGCTTTTCAGCGGTGACCTTGTCCAGGAATAAGCCGGTGGCCTCAATCACCACGTCAGCGCCCACGTCCGCCCATTTCAGGTTGACTGGATCGCGCTCTTGCGTAAGGCGAATCTTCTTGCCGTTGACAATCAGCGCACCGTCTTGCACCGAGACCTCGCCCTTAAAGCGCCCATGCACGCTGTCATATTGCAGCATGTAGGCCAGGTAATCAGGCTCCAGCAAGTCGTTGATGCCGACGATTTCGATGTCCGAGAAGTTTTGCACTGCAGCGCGAAACACCATGCGGCCAATGCGGCCAAATCCATTGATACCTACTTTGATTGCCATTTTGTTTCCTCAGAGTTTGTGATTTGAAAATGTTTACTTCTTGCGCTGCAAAGCCGCTTGCACCGTGTCAGCCACGTTCTCGGGCGTAAACCCAAAGTGCTTGAACAAAACGGGCGCCGGGGCAGACTCGCCATAGGTGTCGATACCCACCACAGCGGCGCAGCCATACTTCCACCAGCCACCCGTAGAGCCCATTTCCACCGCAACGCGGGGCAAACCTGGGGGCAAAACCTCGTCTTTGTACGCGCTAATTTGCACATCGAAGGTGGTGGTGCTGGGCATGGACACGACGCGCACCGCGATCTTGCGCGTGGCCAACACGGCCTGCGCTTGCAAGGCGAGTTGCACTTCTGACCCGGTGGCGATGATCACGGCTTGGGCTTTTTTCTTCAGGCCCACTTCGCTCGGGTCCGCCAGCACATACGCCCCTTTGCTGATAGCGTCCAAGCCGCAGGCATTCGGCGCCAATGCGGATTCGGCCTTGGGCGCGTAGCTGATGTTTTGGCGCGACAGCAACAAAGCCGTGGGCTTGTGGGCGTTTTGCAGCGCCACGGTCCAGGCCACGGCGGTCTCGGCCGTGTCGGCGGGGCGCCACACGTCCAGGTTGGGAATCAGGCGCAGGCTCGCAGCGTGCTCGATCGACTGGTGCGTGGGGCCGTCTTCGCCCAGGCCAATGCTGTCGTGGGTGAAGACATGGATCACACGCTGCTTCATGAGCGCAGCCATGCGGATGGCGTTGCGGCTGTAGTCGCTAAAGGTGAGGAAAGTGCCACCGTAGGGAATAAAGCCGCCGTGCAGCGCCACGCCGTTCATGATGGCGGCCATGCCGAACTCGCGCACGCCGTAGTTGATATGGCGTCCGCCCTGGCCGGCCTCGTTTTTCACCACCGCGCCGGCCGCGTCAAAGCGCAGGTTGGGGGTGGACGGGGTGTTGGTCAGGTTCGAACCCGTCAGGTCGGCCGAACCGCCCAGCAGCTCGGGCAGGGCGGCGGTAAAGGCTTCGAGCGCGAGCTGCGAGGCCTTGCGGCTGGCCACGGTTTGCGCCTTGGTGTGGGCGGCAATGACCGCGTCCACGGCGGTTTGCACAAAGTGCGGGGGCAGCTCGCCGCTCACGCGGCGCAGCAGCTCTTTGGCCAGCGCGGGGTGTGCTTTTTTGTAGGCGGCAAACTGCGCGTTCCAGGCTTTTTCACGCGCTTTGCCTGCAGTCTTGGCGTCCCAGTCGGCATAAACGGCTTTGGGGATGACGAAGGGCTCAGACGTCCAGCCAATGGCTTCGCGGGTGAGCTTGATTTCTTCTGCGCCCAGGGGTTCGCCGTGGGCTTTGGCGGTGTTGGCGCGGTTGGGGCTGCCTTTGCCAATCGATGTTTTGCACAAAATGAGCGTGGGTTTGTCGGCGCTGGTTTTGGCGCTGGCGATGGCCGCAGACACGGCTGCCGCGTCGTGGCCGTCCACGGCGTCGATGACGTTCCAGCCGTAGGCCGCAAAGCGCTGCGCGGTGTTGTCGTTAAACCAGGGCGCGACCTGGCCGTCGATGGAAATGCCGTTGTCGTCGTACAAGGCGATCAGCTTGCCCAGCTTCCAGGCGCCAGCCAGCGCGCAGGCTTCGTGGCTGATGCCTTCCATCATGCAGCCGTCGCCCAGAAACACGTAGGTGTGGTGGTCCACCACAGCGTGGCCGTCGCGGTTGAATTCGCTGGCCAGCAGCTTCTCGGCCAGCGCCATGCCCACGGCGTTGCTGATGCCCTGGCCCAGTGGGCCGGTGGTGGTTTCCACGCCGGGCGTCACGCCCACTTCGGGGTGGCCGGCGGTTTTGCTGTGCAACTGGCGGAAGTTTTTCAGCTCCTCCATCGGCAGCGGGTAGCCGGTGAGGTGCAACAAGGCGTAAATCAGCATGGAGCCGTGGCCGTTCGACAGCACAAAGCGGTCACGGTTGAGCCAATGCGGGTTGGCGGGGTTGTGCTGCAAGTGCTCGCCCCACAGGGCCACAGCCATGTCCGCCATGCCCATGGGGGCGCCGGGGTGACCGGAGTTGGCGTGTTGAACTGCGTCCATGGCAAGCGCGCGAATTGCGCTTGCCATTTGCTGGGAATCGGCCATGGGGATCGTCTCCGGTGTGTTGTTAACGTGCAAGAACGTTCATGATCGGGTGTGCTGCGCACCTTCATGAAACTTAGGGGGGTTAGCGCGCCAATGCAGACTGTCACGGCGCAGTAATCTATTTTAGCGACGCCCCCCAAGGGAGTTCCCGGCCCGCCCGATCGAGAGCATCCACTTCGCCCATCGCCCAGCGATGTGCACCGGCAGCTCGAACAAAAGGCGGCAGAATCTCCGCAATCATTTTTACCCTCGGAACCCCCACCCCATGAGCCTGCTGTTTTCCCCCCTGACCCTGCCCTCGCCCCAGGGCGGCCTCACCCTGCCCAACCGCATTGTGGTCGCGCCCATGTGCCAGTACGCCGCCCGTGACGGCCAGGCCACCGACTGGCACCTGATGCATTGGGGCAATTTGCTCAACAGCGGCGCGGGCCTGTTCACCATCGAGGCCACCGCCGTGCTGCCCGAGGGCCGCATCACCCCGGCCTGCCTTGGCTTGTGGGACGACGCTACCGAGGCCGCGCTAGCCGACCACCTGCACCGCGCACGCGCCTTGGCCCCGCACACGGCGGTGTGCATTCAGCTAGCGCATGCCGGGCGCAAGGCGTCTAGCGCGCTGCCCTGGCAGGGAGGGCAACTGCTGTCGCCCGAGCAGGGCGGCTGGCAGACCGAAGGGCCATCCGCCCTGGCGCAGTTGCCCCACGAGCCCGCACCGCACGCCATGACCGAGGCCGACTTGCACCGCGTGCGCGACGCCTTTGTGGCGGCTGCACTGCGATCAGTGCGCCTCAGAGTTGACGCCATTGAGCTGCACGCGGCCCACGGCTATTTGCTGCACGAGTTTTTGTCGCCTTTGGCCAACCAGCGCAGCGACGCTTACGGCGGCAGCTTAGAGAACCGCATGCGCTTTCCACTGGAAGTGTTTGCCGCTGTGCGCCGGGCGTACAGCGGCTGCTTGGGCCTGCGCTTGTCGGCCACCGACTGGGTCGAAGGCGGCTGGGATTTGACGCAAAGCACGGCGTTTTGTACCGCGCTCAAGGCGGCGGGCTGCGACTTTATCCACGTGTCCTCAGGCGGCGTGTCGCCCCAACAAAAGATTCCACTGGCCACCGGCTACCAAGTGCCCTTTGCCCGCACTATTCGCGCCGCCACCGGCATGGCGACCACGGCCGTGGGCCTGATCACCGAACCCGCTGAGGCCGAAGCGCTGCTGCAAGCCGGTGACGCCGACCTGGTGGCGCTGGCACGCGCCTTCTTGTACCAACCGCGCTGGGGCTGGCAGGCCGCAGTGGCCCTGGGCGGCCAAGTGCAGGCCACCCCCGCCTACTGGCGCTGCCTACCGCGCGGCGCACAAGCCGCGTTTGCCGGCGCCAGCGTGGGTACGCGCTAGGCTTGCCCATGGCGCAGCGCCCCGCCACCGCCTTGCTGCTGGCCGCCGGTCGCGGCGAGCGCATGCGCCCGCTGACCGACACCTGCCCCAAGCCCCTGCTGCAGGTGCGCGGCAAACCGCTGCTGCAATGGCACCTAGAAGCGCTAGCACGCGCGGGCTGCGAGTCGGCGGTGGTGAACACCGCTTGGTTGGGAGAGCAGATCGAGGCGCACTTTGGCGACTGTTTCAAACCGACGCCCGGCGTTGAAGCCGTGGCTGCGACCGTCCAGGGCTGCAACACCGGCGTGGCGCTGCGCTATTCGCACGAGGGGCAGGACTTTGGCGGCGCGCTAGAAACCGCCGGTGGCATCGTCCGCGCATTGCCCCATCTGGCCGATGTGTTTTGGGTGGCGGCGGGCGATGTGTTTGCGCCCGATTTTGTGTTTGACCCCGCTGCCATGGCTGCCTTTGCCGCCAGTGGCTTGCTGGCGCACATTTGGCTGGTGCCCAACCCGGCGCACAACCCCGGCGGCGACTTTGGCTTGTCCGCCGATGGGCTGGCGCTGAATCTGCCCAAGGTCACGGCGCCTGCCGGCACGGGCACGCCACCGCGCTACACCTTTAGCACCATTGCGCTCTACCGGCGCGCTTTTTTTGAGGCCGCCTGGTGCGGCATTCCAGCAGGCAACCCGGCTGGTGTGAAAGCGCCACTTGCGCCGCTATTGCGCGCCGCCATGGATGCGGACGCCGTGGGGGCGTCGCTTTACACCGGGGCTTGGACGGATGTGGGGACGCCGGGGCGCTTGGCGGAGGTCAATGGGTAGCGACGAATTGGGAAGGCGCTTGATGCAAAAGCATGGTTTGGCCTGCGGAGTCCTTGATCGCTCCTGCGCCTAGGCCGAGTGCAGGGGGAAGAGATAAGCAAAATTTAGAAAGGGAAGGGTAAGACCGCAAAAGGCTGAGAACGGCCATTTTTAAAGCTCAAAAGGAGCCAGTCAAGATACAGCTCAACGATTGAGTTAAGGCCGACGCCCGTCAGAGTGGTGTGCCTTCAACGAAGGGTCAGCGGCATACACACCGAGATACTTTGAAAGCATTTTGTGGCGATGCGTAAATAAAACCTCAACGATTCCTGAAATAAGCCGACCCGCGAAGCGTGGCTCGAACGTTAACGTATCTGTGATCTTGCAGCCCGCATCTAACGCCACTATTTGGCGCTCATGACGCCACAGCTTCATGGAGCCCATTGGCGATTGCTCGACAAACCCGAAACCGGGGTTGAGGGTAAGCAGCGTAAGGTTTGAATAATCAATTGGGAGAACTCCAAACAGCGTGATCCAACTTCGAAACATCGGGACGCCGGATTCAAACGTCACGGATGAGAGGTCTTTGACGCCCTTGGGTGCAGACATGTGGACAAGTGGAGACATTTCCTTTGAGATTCCGTCAAAGGAAGTGATCCATACCCACGCTGCTTCTGGCGTCGCTGAAACTTCCGTTTCAAAGGACAGTGATTTCTGCATGCGTCTCCTGTGCCGCTAACGTCAATGCTGAGCTGCGGGCGCAAGCAAGCTTTGCAAGGCCCAGAACGAAATGAGAGTCTTTAGCGGCCTGCCGAAGCGCGTCAGCTCGAGCGCCGGGATACGCCTCATCGCTTTGTTGCTGAGATTCGGACTACTTTTGTCTTCGCAAGGTAATCGCCCAACCTGCGACGCTGCCGCCCAACGATAAACATCCAATCAAAGATGTTCAGTATCAGCAAAGAGACATTTCGAGCAGTCGACCTAAGGTAGCCGCACGGATGTCCGGTTTCGACATGAACTACTGCACTTCTTGTAAACCTCTTACCTACGCTCTGACCGCCAGGCAATCCATCGCAAAGCCGTAGGTACAAAGTCCAACCGAAAACGGTCAGTTCCAGAGGCATTTCA
>JARXAU010000215.1 GCA_029865675.1 Rhodoferax sp. | reverse complement strand
GAGATCGCTGCGGCGACGGGACTGGACCTCGACTATTTTTCCGGATTGCCGGGTGCTGGAGCTGCCTGGAGTTGAGGCAAAAAAATGTTTTTTCGGGGCTTGACAGATGGGACTTGCGTGCGACTCTGGGTTATCACAACTTTGGAGGTATGCGATGACTGTGTACAGAGAGCCGAAATTTACCCGTGCCGATTTTCGGCAGCATTATTTCCCTGACCCGCCGCAGCCGGGTACAGCCAGCGGCGGGCACTGGTTGCTGGAAGACTCCTTCGGCCGCGACTTGCTGAAAGTCAAGCTGTTGACCGTTGACCGAAAGTCGAAGGTGCCCCTGTGGAGCGACGGTCGGGAATACGACTCCAAGCTCAACGACATGATCGACGTACTCGGTTTGCGGGGTCTTGCCAAACCGGGCAACCGTGATGACGCCCTTAAATCTGCATGGATGCTGTTCAGACTGCTGGCCATCGCAGCGTTCAGCTTCTTTGCTGGGCGTCAGGTCTAGCATGCGGTGCTGCGCGGCAGCAAAAGAAAAGGCCCAGCGCATCCCTTGTGTGGGATGCCTGGGCCTTTTGGGTTACGTTGACATTTACGCAGGACTGAGGACGGCTGCCTTAGCGACCAGAGACCGTGCGTACTGCAGGCCCGCGCCTTTCACTACGTAGCAGCCCCGACCAGGGCTTTCGAGAAAAAACGTTGGGCATGCCCCACGTTTCTTTGACCGAAGTTGGGTAAAGCCCTCCGCCCAGATGGTGTCAATGAATTCGACGCCGTTCATGGACTTGTCGCGGAATTTGAATGCCTGAGCTTTCAGATTTTTCAAATTCTCATCTTCCCGCCTTTGCGCTTGCACCAGCTTTTCAGCGGCAAGTGCGTCTGCTTTGCGTTCTTTATGGGCCTTTTCTGCTGCGACGTATTCCTCGTCGGTGACGAAGCCCGCGGCTGTGTAAATCGCACGTCGCCGGGCGGCCGCTTTGACGTTGCGCAGCTTGACGCCGAACTTCGCTTCGACAGCCCGCTTGCTTGCAGTGTTGGTCTCCTCCGCGCAGTCGAGCATTTCGAGCAACTGATCGACATCCCGGCTTTCGAAGGCCTGTGCAAGACGATTGGCCCATTTGAAACCCACCGAGTAGGGTAAGTTCTCGATGTCTTGTTCGCGCAAGGCCTGTTCGCGCAGGGTCATTGACCGGGTTGCAACATCATGTTGAAGTTGGCCGCGCCATGCCTGAGTCTGAACCGCAATTTGCTGCTCACGTATTTCGGATGCAAAGGCATTGAATGGCAGTCCCAGCGTCTCAGCAGCGGGAAGCTTTTGCTCACGCAGCTTCAAAATCCCCGCTTTGTAAAGCACATCGTCGACTGTATTCTGGCTGGCATCGTCGGGAATCGTGCCCATCAAGTCCAGGAACCTCGGCAGAGTCAATTCCGTCAACTCCTGGACCGTGGACTCGGGGCTCTT
Source organism: Rhodoferax sp. (assembly GCA_029865675.1). Classification (GTDB taxonomy): domain Bacteria; phylum Pseudomonadota; class Gammaproteobacteria; order Burkholderiales; family Burkholderiaceae_C; genus Allorhodoferax. Next base: position 6,271 of record JARXAU010000215.1, on the reverse strand, counting down.
GATCATGCGCAGCAGATTGCTCAGTTTTTCGTGGTGCATGCAGCCCCGCAAGAACGGTTTGTTAAGTACCTCACCGAACCATCGCATGTCGAAGCGGGGCCAGGTTTGTGGATCGGCGTAATCGTCGAGGACCGCTTGCGGCACAGGTTTGTTCTGCACCAGCGCGTAGTAGACGTGAACGTCGTGGCGACTATTGGTTGAGCCGTTGGGCAACACTGGCCCATGGTTGCTCATCCCGATACTGCGCACTAAAGCTGCGATCGCGTAGTCCTCCGGTCCCAGCAGCCGGTCATCTGCCGTCTTGATTTTCTGATAGTTGTGCCAGTCACACAGGACGGGTACACCACGTCGTGCGATGTGGACGACCATTTCGATAGCCGCCCATTGGGTTGTGCGCATCTGCCAAACCTGCAATGGAACGCCGTTGGCATCAATCGCAAAATTCGAGACGTCGCGCACCATCCCATCGATGATGTCCTTCGTGCTGCCATCGGCTTCGTCCAGGCGGATATACAGGTAGTTTCGGGCCACCTGTTCAAACTCCGAGTGACGTACGGGGTAGCAAAACCCACCCTGGGTCGAGACTTCCATCGTGTTGACGAAGTCCGCCAACAACAGCTTGTTTGTGGAGATGTCGCGTTTGTTGAGCCCTACGATGAGTTCCGGCAGGGAAGCAAACGGCAGGTTGGTGCCGTCGGGCAGGTGCAGTACGTAGCCTTTGGTGACTGCGCACTTCGCGGGTTTTCTCTGCGCGACGAGCTGGAGTGATGTCTGTGTCATTGGATGTGTTTCCTTGGTGTAAATCGCCCAGAGGAAAACACGTCGCCCTGCAGGCGGTGTTCGCCCAGGGCAGTGCAATGAATGGAACCGGTGGAGGTTCCGAGGTGTTGGTTCGCGCAACGCCATGGCGCCGACGAACACAGTGGCCAAGCGGCCAGAGTACAAAAAGTCTACTGGAGCTTTGGGTGTTTGGAAAGGCCTGAGGGGCGGCCCAGCGCTTCCCGCTTGGGAATGTCTGGGCCTATTAGGTTAAGTTGTGATTTGTCGACGTTCAGGCATGCCCGAATCGGTCGGCGCTGTCTTTTTTTACGTCCTCTTCACGTTGACGGTGAGTGATAGCAAAGACAGCGAGCCCCACCCCGCCGATAGCAATCAGGGCAAAAGCAATAATCAATCCTGTTGCAGGGCTCATTTTGGACTCCGTTCGTCTTGAACAAATGTGAGCGCATTCCCCATCCCTAGGCGCAAGCCAGGGTGGGGTCTAGCGAACTGCGCTTGCTAAAGCGCCCGTCCCTTCTTTCTGGCATGTTCTTCAGTACCCTGTGCATCAACATACGCGCGAACAGTCCCCATCGTCGCGCCGACCACACTGCCAACGAAGCAAGCCTTAGTATTTTGCTATGCATAATACCAGTATGCAAATTGGCAATCGATTCCGTTGTTACCCAACACCTGCGCAAGCCCAAACGCTACTTGCCTGGATCGGCTGCCAGCGCTTCATCTACAACGCCAAGGTGAGCGAGGACCGCTACTTCCGACGCTTTGCTCGGCAGTCACTGGCCCACGCTGGCCAGTTCGCGCCCATCGACCAACAGTACAGCCACTTCAAGACCGAGCTCACGCCTTGGCTGGGTGAGGTTCCAAGCCAGATTCTTCGCAACGGCGCGGTGCTGTGGAAGCATGCCTATGGTCGCTACTTCTCCAAACTATCCGGCAGGCCCGGGATTCATCGAAAGACGGGCGAGCAGTCGGTCTGGATCACCAGCGAACTCTTCTCGTTCAAGCCGGTGGTGGACAAGTCCACCGGGGAGATTACCTCCTACGCCTTGCACATCGGAACTCCGAAGTTCTCGCTGGGACAAATCAAGTTCACCACCCACAAAAAATTCAAGCCCGCTGCCTCCCTGCATATCAGCATCAACGCCGGTCGCTGGCATGTGTCGTTCAACTATGACGATGGTGTGCCTGAGCCCAGTGTGCAGGAAACGACCGAATACCTGATGCAGTTCAGTGAGAACGAGCTGCGCTTTGCAACCGTGGGATTGGACCGCGGTGTCAATCTGCCGCTGGCCGGCAGTGATGGCCAGAAGTTTGGCTTCACTGTCGTTCAGGACAAACGCATCCTTGACCAGGAGCGCCACAAAAAGCGCTGGCAGCGCCGTCAGGCGCGGCGCACCAAAGGTTCACAGAACTGGGTCAAGGCCAAACGAAAGGTGGCGCGTTATCACCGCTATGGTGCGGATGTGCGCCGAGATGTGGCGCACAAGACCAGTTTCAACCTGGCCAGCAATCCGCGCTACAAGCTGTTTGTGTTCGAGGCGCTCAAAGTGCAGAACATGACCAAACGCGCCAAGCCCAAGCAGGACGAGAACGGTCGCTGGATCAGAAACGGCGCTGCAGCCAAGTCAGGGCTGAACAATGCCATCCTTGCCTCGACGTGGGGCAAGACCAAAGAGTTTCTGAGCTACAAAGCCCGCAGATCGGGCAAGCTCGTGATCGAAGTACCAGCCTTTTACTCTTCGCAGGAGTGTGCCGCGTGCGGCCACACTCATTCAGACAACCGGGTTTCCCAATCCGAATTTGTCTGCCAAAGCTGCAATCACACAGACCACGCTGACCATAATGCGGCAGCCGTCATCGCCAAGCGCGGTGTGCGGTTGGTGCTCAGTGGTGCGTGCATCCAAAAGAAGAGTAAGAAGTGTGGGATTCTAAAAAACAAGGTAGGTGAGGTAATCTCCGAACCGGTGGCATCCCTGCCATCTACGCTTGGTGAGACTGAGGTAAGTCGTTTGGGTGGCAACACTCCGGCGCTCTGGTCTTTGACCCAAGAAACCCCCGCTATAGCTCTGGCTTAGCGGTGGGAGACTTCATTAGATTCTAGTATGGCGGCGGCGATTTGCAAAATCAGCCAAGTCGAGCCACCAACGATCAGCACCCATGTGTTGGCGAACTGAATTCCTCCAGCACCTGCAGTTACGGCTACGCCCCACGATGCACGGCGCAGCTCCTTGGCCAGAGACTCCATTGCTTTTGGGTTAAAAACAATTTTCAACCCCATGCTCACCTCCTGTGTAGGTTGTGGCGAACACCAATCCCCCGGGGACCTAGTGCCCGCTTGGGTAGATGGATTTAGTTGATGACAGCAGTCATCGACTAAATACCGGTTTATGAGAACTCTTTGGCTTGTGCACTGGCGGGAAAGCCCAGTGATTTTGACCAAAGGTACTCGGTTGATGGTTCGCGTAACGCCATGGCGCCGACGAACACAGTGGCCAAGCGGCCAGAGTACAAAAAGCTACTGGGGCTTTGGGTGTTTGGCAAGGCCTATGGGTCGGCCTGCGCGCACCGCCAACGACCTAGCGTAGCGGTTACAAATCCAGGTTTATTGAACGGATAGTTGGACATGCTTGCCCGTTCTTGCCAACATGTCCACCAATGAATCGATGGTGAACTTGATGGACTTTTTGTTGATCACATCCGAAACTCTTGGGCGTGTAACACCCAGAATCTGAGCAGCCTCAGCTTGTTTCAAATCCTTCTCTTCAATCCACACCGCCAGTTCAGTCATCAAGGACTCCTTGATGGCCAACTTTCTAGAGATGATCTTATTGCTCTCACCGAGCAACTTTGCCGCCTCATTTGGATCAAACCCTAACTCAGCAAAAATATTTGCACCAGCCGGAGTGATGTGTCCCAACTTGATATTGCGTTTCATTTTTTACTCCTTTCTTGGACTAATTCCTTGTACCGTGTTGCGGTCAAGTCCTTGTCTTTTTTGCTCGTTTCTGAAGTTTTTTTCTTAACAGGCTGCTGAAATACCTTCCGCCCTGTCCACGTCGGCAGCCTCTGAAGCGTTCTAGGTAAATACCGAATCACTGACCCATCCAGAGCCCACCATGCGCGGATCCGACACCTTCACCGAGAGTCTTTTCACCCTGCGCAAGCTGGAGGACTTCGTCCCTGCGAGTCATCCCCTGCGCCCCATCCGCCAGATGGTCAACGCCGCGCTGGTGAAGATGGATGTGCTTTTCTCTGCAATGTACGAGGCCGACATCAAGGGCGGACGCCCCAGCATCGCGCCCGAGAAACTCCTGCGCGCCATGCTGCTGCAAGTCTTCTACAGCGTGCGCTCTGAGCGCCAGCTTATGGAGCAGACCCAATACAACCTGCTGTTTCGCTGGTTCATCGGACTGTCCATGGACGACGCCGTGTGGGTGCCCACCGTCTTTACCAAGAACCGAGAACGACTGATCGAACACGACGCGGTGATCGAACTCTTCAATCTGGTACTGGCGCAAGCCCAGGACAAAGGACTGCTCTCAGGCGAACACTTCAGCGTGGACGGCACCCTCATCCAGGCCTGGGCCGGACATAAGAGCTTCGTTCGTAAAGACGGCGGTGACGACAGCCGTGACGCCACGAACTTCAAAGACCAGAGCCGAAGCAACGACACGCACGTATCGAACACCGATGCCGATGCGCGGCTGTACTGCAAAGGCGACAACGCCAGCCGGTTACGCTACATGGGACACACCCTCACTGACAACCGCCACGGCCTAGTGGCCAATGCCGTGGTCACCATCGCCGATGGCTTTGCCGAAAGAGAAGCGGCCAAGGCCATGATGAACGACGCTGTACAAGCGGCAGACAACCCTGAGGCAGAAATCACGCTGGGTGCCGACAAGGGCTATGACGCCAAAGAATTCATCGATGCCCTGCAGGAAATGAACGTCATCGCGCATGTGGCGCAAAACACATCGGGACGCCGCTCGGCAGTTTCGGACACAGTAGCTGCCAGTGCGGGTTACGCCATCTCAGTGCAAAAGAGAAAACTCATTGAGCAGGGCTTTGGCTGGGCCAAGACCGTGGGGTGTATCCGCCAGGTGATGGTGCGTGGACTAGAACGGGTGGATCAGATCTTCGTGCTAACGATGGCTGCCTACAACCTCACGCGCATGCGCACGCTGGGGCAAATCCGTCTGCAGACAGTGTGAGGCGCGGGAAATGCGGGAAAACGAGGCTCAAACCGATGAAATCAGCCTCGAAAAGCGTCGGGAGTTCACGATATGAAAGGGTTGCGTGGAAATCAAATGTCCCGAGCAAGGCGCCACACTTTTGCGTGGGGTATTTCAGCAGCCTGTTATGTCACTTTTTATTTTTAACGAGTCAAAAATCCTGCCCCCAAGATGTTTGAGGAAGCGTAAAAATAGATGCAATAAAAAGTCCTAAAAAGAGGCGAGAAAATTTCATAATATATATACTTTTTATTATATCACTTTATCTTTATATAATGCAAAAGAAAATCCCTCCGAGGAGGGATTTTGGCGAAGCTGCTCAGACATTGGGCGCCATGGTGACAGTCAGGTTGTTGTCAAGACTGCATGTACCACTCACGGGCATGTCACGAATTGTTCCAAGTGTTACTCGGTACATGTATACTTCCCCATTGTTGCAATACTCTGCTTTGTTATAAGTCTTTTGGGGGTTCAGTACAACAGGCTTACCACCCAAAACTTTGACCTCTTTCTTTTGAGGCGCAGGCTTAACCATCAGATCTTCGCACTTATCAACAGTTGTGACTGTCCAATATTTGCGAGACGTAGGTTTGAGTCCAGCGGCTGCTAGGCCGCGGAGTGCTTGATCTGAGTATTCTTTCAAAACCTCGGTTTTGTAGCTGATGTTGTTCACCGTGGGGCGACAGTCATAGACTTTTGCGCCATCAGAAAGTGTTTTGTATTCAACCGCAAACGCAGGCGTTGCGAGAGTGAAAGCCGCCACAAGGGCAGCAAGGGATTTGAACATTTTGTTCATAACGCGCTCCTTAAAGTTGTGGCGACTTTCGCCGAGTGGATGAACCTGACAAACTCAAATCATAACGCCGCCAAGGCTTTGCGGGTTGACGTGTGCGAAAGCGTGGCGAAGCAACACGTCACAAGCAAAGCCTGTACATTTTTGAGTGGATAGGCTACCGCTTTAAATTTGGAAAATTTCGCCGGCCTTGCTATGCTGTAAAGAAGCAATCGCGGCGCTCGCTTCAATAGCCGCAGGCGATTGATCCTCGAAGCTAGCCGCTCTCGACCCGCACGGCTCTTAAAAACACAAACGATGCCGTGTGTCTGCTTGCCCATGCTCACATCAACGTGGGTTTTTGAGCGGGGATGTGCCCGTGGCGGGGCGGCTGTCTTCGGTGATGCGCTCAGAGAAAAAAACACCCATAGGGATGCGCTACGGCTGGGGCAATCAGCTCACGCCTTTTGACATAGACCAGGTG
>JARXAU010000141.1 GCA_029865675.1 Rhodoferax sp. | reverse complement strand
GTCCAGGTGCTTGGCGGCAAACGCGCGCGCCGCCAGGGCCACGGCCACGGCGCTCAGCAGCGCGGCCAAGAGCGCCACCAGGCTTAAAAACTTCTCGGCACGCTCCAGGGTTTGGCTTAGCTCCGGGCGACCAGACTGGGTGGACTCGATGCGCGCGCCACGAATGGGCGCGGGCTGCGCGGTGCCGTCCTGGTCCGCAGACTGGGCAGCGCCCTTGGTTTGTGCATTGGCCCAGGCCAGAAAGCGCGCCACTGCGGCGTCTTCCCCGGCCAAGGCCAGGCGGTAGTTCACGCGGCTGGCGGGCTGCACTAGCTCAGTGGCGGCCACGTCGGCCGCGTTGACCATGATGCGTGGCGCAAAGTTCATAAACCCCGCGCCCCGGTCGGGCTCGCTGGCGATCAGCGCTGCCACGGTGAACTGCTGGTTCCCAAGCAAGACCACATCCCCCAGCTGGAGCGCTAGCGCGTCCAGCACCTGTGCGTCCACCCAGGCGACGCCGGGCGGGGGAATGCCACCCGCCAAGCGCTCGGGCCCACCTAAGCTATCAAACAAACGCAGCGTGCCGCGCAGCGGATAACCCGCCTCCACCGCCTTGAGGGCCACCAGTTTGGTCGCACCGCCTTGCGAGTCGGCCGCACGCGCCATGGTCTGGAAGGACAGGGTTTGCACCTGCGCCAGCCCCAAGCGCTGGGCCTCTTGGGCAAACACGGGCGGCGCCGGCCGGTCGGTGGCCACCACCGCGTCACCACCTAGCAGCTGGCGCGCATCACGCTGCAAACCGCCTTGCAAGCGATCGGCAAAAAAGCCCACCGCTGTGAGCGAGGCCACGGCCAAAGTGACCGCCACCACCAAGAGCCGCAGCTCGCCAGAGCGCACGTCGCGCCACAAAGTGCGCCAGCCAAGGCGTAAAAAAGATTGCTTCATGGGCGCGACCTTAGCGTAAAAGCCTAAGCCCCCAAGGCCCCGCCCTATTTGCTGGCTGCAAGTGCCGCCACGTGGCGCGCGAAGTTGTTCAAGATGGACTGCCAACCCTCGCGCTGTGCCTCCTCGGGGTTCTCTGTCTCCGGGTCAAAGCGGACTGTGACGGTCACGCCAGCCGGGCCTTGCGAAAAATCCACCACAACCTCGCGCCCGCCAAAGCGGTACGCAAGCAGGTGGGGTGCCTCCACGCTCGTGTATTCGCCCGCAAAGTCAAAGCCAAACGAGCCGTCTTTGGCTTCCATGCGCGAGCTGAACTGGCCACCCACACGCAGGTCCACCGACGCGGCCGTAGTGTGCCAGTCGTCGGATGCGGCATTCCATTGCCTGATGTCTTCGGGCGCGGTGTAAGCGCGCCACACTTCGGTGATGGGTGCTGGCACAAGGGTAGAGATGGTGATTTTCACGGTGGCCTCCTCTGAAGCGCACGTTTATACCGCGTACGAGTCGCGGAGCTTGGGCAACCGGCTGCGACCCGACACAGGCGCAGGCCTAAGACGCTCACCGGCCCCGTGGCACTACGACAAACCATCTAAGGCGCCCTCGTGGGCCCAAATCAACAGCGCAGAAAAGCCAGTGCGCCGTGACGCCAGCCTTCCCGCCCTGCAGAGGTTCAGCGCATGGGGATGAAGACCCCATGGCCAGTCTGGGGGCCTTAGGCGTGATCCCAGTCTTCGCGCCGTAGCAAAGAACCGGCGTACGCGCCCACGTGCTCGGGCTGATGCAGCTGGTGATGGTGTGTGAGCCGCAGGAACCAACGGGCCAAGGCGCCGAATGCGGCGCGCAGGTGTTCAAGTGATTGCATGAGTAACCTCCTATAAAACAGTTTATATAGTTTATACCGTTTAAGGAAAACTGCAAGCATGGGTAAAGCTTGGCGCTGACGCGGCTCAAACTCCTGGTCGAAAACGCGGTGACCCGTCGCAGCCCCCGGGCTACCGAGGGCTTTAGCGCCCCCATGGGTACGAATGCACATCGGGCTAAACCGGCACTTAATCTTGGTCTTGGTCTTGGTCTTGGTCTTGGCGCTGATTTACGTCCAGCACCAGCCGCTCCTGCGCGCTAAAGCACAAAAAGCGCTTGTTGGTTGCTCGCCCGATGGCGCACAGATGGAGGCGCTGCGCCACGGCATGGCCCATCTGAGTAATGCCGCTGCGGGAGATGACGATGGGCACGCCCATTTGGGCAGACTTGATGACCATCTCGCTGGTGAGCCGCCCGGTGGTGTAGAACACCTTGTCGTCGGCGCGCAGGCCGGTGCGCTGGTGGCCGCGCTGTTGACTGGTATCTGTGGGGTTGTCGCTAGGCTGCAGCGCCATCCAGCCGGCGATGGCGTCAATGGCGTTGTGGCGGCCCACGTCTTCGACAAACATGAGCAGGGTGTCGCCCTGGAACAGCGCGCAGCCGTGCACCGAGCCCGCCGCCTTGTACACGCTGTCGTGCAGGCGAATCGCGTTGACGATGCCGTACAAGGCGCTTTGGGTGAGCGTGGCGGGTGGCAGCGCAATGGTGTCCACGTCGGCCATCAGCTCACCAAACACGCTGCCCTGGCCGCAGCCGGTGGTGACCACGCGCTTGGCGGTTTTCTCAGCCAAATTCGCAATGCCGTGGTGGGTTTTGACGGCGGCGGCGCCCACTTCCCAGTCCACTGTGATGGATTCGACCTCGCTGGCTGCACGGATGAGCCGCTGGTTGAGCAAATAGCCCAGCACCAGCCATTCGGGCTGCGCGCCCAGCGTCATGAGCGTGACGAGTTCGCGCTTGTCCACGTAGACCGTAAGCGCGCGCTCGGCGGGAATCTCCAAACTCCGCGTTTCACCGAACTCATTCACGACCGTAATCGCCTGCGTCACGGGTGCACGCGCCTGGGTCAGGCGCGGCAGACCTGGCGCAAGCACTTGGGGAAGGTCAGGCAAGGGCTTCAGGCGGCTACCGCCGCCGGTGCATTGGTGCCGTAGCCTTCCACCGCCGATGGCACGCCCCCGGCTTGGATGGCCACAGCGCAGTACTTGAACTCGGGAATTTTTCCTACCGGGTCCAAGGCCGCGTTGGTCATCAGGTTGGCCGCCGCCTCGTAATAGGCAAAGGGCACAAACACCGCACCAGCCGGCGTGCCGTCGTCGCGGCGCACATGGATGGCCACCTGGCCACGGCGCGAGGCGATGGTGATCACGTCGCCCGTGTCCAGCCCCAGCTTGGCCAAATCGGCACCGCACATGGACGCGGTAGCCATGGGCTCGATGGCGTCGAGCACGGTGGCGCGGCGCGTCATGCTGCCGGTGTGCCAGTGCTCCAACTGGCGCCCGGAGATCAACACATACGGGAAGTCGCTGTCCGGCCGCTCGTTGGCGGGAATGATGTCGGCCGGCACCAAGTGCACGCGCCCGTCGTCGGTGTCGAATTGGTCAATAAAAACGGTGGGCGCGCCGGGGTCTTCGGCGCTCAGGCAGGGGTAGGTGACGCTGGATTCGCGCTGCAAGCGCTCCCAGGTGATGCCCGAGATGGCAGTGTGCATGGCGCGGCGCATTTCGTCGTAGACCTCGGCTACGCCGTCAAACTCGCCTTCGTAGCCACAAGCCAGCGGGCGACCGGTGCCATGGCTGCCTACGCTGATTGACGCCACGTGCGGCGCGTGGGGGCCAACACGCCGTGCGATTTCTTGAATGATCCACAAGTCAGGCTTGGCCTGCCCTGGCGGATGGATAGCCTGCTTGCCCAGTTGCACCATGCGGTCAGTGTTGCTGACGGTGCCGTTTTTCTCGGGCCAGGCGGTGGCGGGCAGCACCACGTCGGCCAGCCAGGCGGTTTCGGTCATGAAGATGTCTTGCACCACCAGGTGGTCCAGACTGGCCAGCGCGTGGCGCGCGTGGTTCAGGTCGGGGTCGCTCATAGCGGGGTTTTCGCCCATGATGTACATGCCGCGCACCTTGTGGGCGTCGCTCTCGGGCGCCAATATCTTGTGCATGATTTCCACCACGGTGTAGCCGGGCTGTGCGTCCAGTTTGGCGTCCCAGAAGTCTTCAAACCACGCATGCGCCGCACCGTTGGTAACGCGCTGGTAATTGGGGAACATCATCGGAATCAGCCCGGCGTCAGACGCGCCTTGCACATTGTTTTGCCCGCGCAGGGGGTGCAGGCCGCTGCCGGGTTTGCCAATCTGGCCGGTCACGCTGACCAGCGCAATCAGGCAGCGCGCGTTGTCGGTGCCGTGCACGTGCTGGCTCACGCCCATGCCCCACAAAATCATGGCGCTCTTGGCCGTGGCAAAGGCACGCGCCACTTCGCGCAGGGTTTGCGCCGGTATGCCGCAAATAGGCGCCATGGCCTCGGGGCTGTAGCCCTTCACGTTGTCGCGCAGTGCCTCAAAGTTGCTGGCGCGCCGTGCAATAAAGTCCTGGTCCACCAGGCCTTCTTCAATCACCACGTGGATCAGCGCATTGAGCATGGCCACGTCGGTGTCGGCCTTGAACTGCAAGGTGCGCCAGGCGTGTTTGCCCATGTCGGTGATGCGCGGGTCGGCCAGCACGATTTTGGCGCCGCGCTGGGCGGCGTTTTTCATCCAGGTAGCGGCCACCGGATGGTTGGAGGTGGGGTTGGAACCAATCACAAAAATCAGCTCGGAATGCTCCACGTCGTTGACCTGGTTGCTCACCGCGCCCGAGCCCACGCCTTCCAAAAGCGCGGCCACGCTGGAGGCGTGGCACAGGCGGGTGCAATGGTCCACGTTGTTGCTGCCAAAGCCGGTGCGCACCAGTTTTTGGAACAAATAGGCTTCTTCGTTGCTGCCTTTGGCAGAGCCAAAACCAGCCAGCGCTTTCGGGCCAAACTGGTCGCGCAGGTCTTTGAGCTTGCCCGCGCCCAAGGCCAGGGCTTCGTCCCAGGTGGCTTCGCGGAACACTTCAGACCAGTCCGCGCTGTCACGGTTGAGGCGATTGAGCAGCTCCGGGTCTTTGCCGACACCGGCCTTGCGGATCAGCGGCATGGTCAGGCGCTGGGGGCTGGCGGCGTAGTCAAAGCCAAAGCGGCCTTTGACGCACAAGCGGCTGTGATTGGCCGGGCCGTCGCGTCCGTCCACGCTGACGATGACGTTGTCTTTGACGTTGTAGGTCAGCAAGCAGCCGACGCCGCAAAACGGGCAGACCGAGTCCACCTTTTTGTCGACGATCTGGCTGCCGACCTGGGTTTTGGGCATGAGCGCGCCGGTGGGGCAAGCTTGCACGCATTCGCCACAGGCCACGCAGGTGCTCGCACCCATGGGGTCGTTCAGGTCAAACACGATTTCGCTGTGCGCGCCACGCAGGGCGTAGCCGATCACATCGTTCACCTGCTCTTCACGGC
>JARXAU010000096.1 GCA_029865675.1 Rhodoferax sp. | reverse complement strand
TGGTTGGACAACGTGGCAGGCCGGGTCTCGGCCCGGCAGCCGTGTTACTTTCTTTTGCTTCGCCAAAAGAAAGTAACCAAAGAAAAGGCGAGCCGCAGACCGTGCCCCTTCGGGGTTCCTTGCGCTGCTCGCGGGCGGCGGGGTCAGGCGCAAACTCGCTTCGCTCAAACATGCGCCTGCCCTGATCCGCCCCCCGCTGCGCTGCTCAGCACGTCCTGAATGGCGTGGGGAGCCAACAACTCCCCCTCTGGGGCTCGCTTGCTGGCGCAAGCATCGAGCCCGAAAAAATGCAGACTCTAAATCGGCGGCGCTCCCCGCCCGCAGGGCGCGCATCGGGTGCGCGCCCCCGCTCGAAACGGTCTGTGCAAACCCACACCAAGCACCGAGCCGTAGAAGCCCAGCCGACGCGACAAAACCAAATTGGCTGTTCAAGCTCCCCTTGCCCCCGCTGGGGGTAAGGGGCTGGGGGATGGGGGAAAAACAAACCATAAAAACTAAAAATTACTGCAAATGGTTATAGGGCCCCGCCCCCGACTCATCAATGTACCGCCCCTGCTCAAACCGGTCCATCGTAAACCCCGCATTAAACGCATGCTCCGCATCATTCGCAATCGTGTGCGCAAAACACCAGCCCGAAGCCGGCGTCGCCTTAAACCCCCCGTAGCACCAGCCACCGTTCAGGTACAAACCATCGACCGGCGTCTTGGTAATGATGGGGCTGCCATCCGGCGTCATGTCCATGATCCCGCCCCAGTGCCGCAGCACCCGCAGCCGTGCCGCGCTGGGCATAGCGCTGACCAAGGCCTGGGTGACCTCGCTCACATTGGCCAGGTTGCCGCGCTGCGCATACGAGTTGTAGCGGTCAATGTGGCCGCCAAACACCAGGCCACCTTTGTCAGACTGCGAGAAGTAAAAGTAAGACGCCGACCACACCACCACGTGGTTGACCACCGGTTTGATGGATTCGCTCACATAGGCTTGCAGCACGTGGCTCTCGATGGGCAGTTCCAACCCGGCCTTTTGCGCCAAGAGCGAGGTGTGACCGGCCACCGCAATGCCCACCTTGCCCGCGCTGATGTCGCCGCGCGTGGTTTTGACGCCGGTGATGCGCTCGCCCGACCACTGGTAGTCCAGCACTTCGCAGTTTTGAATGATGTCTACGCCTAAAGCGTTGGCTGCGCGGGCGTAACCCCAGACCACGGCGTCGTGCCGGGCGGTGCCTGCGTCGGGTTGCAGCATGGCGCCGTAAATCGGAAAGCGCGCTTTGTCCGAGAAGTCGAGGTAGGGCGCTTCCTTCATCACGTCTTCGCGGGTCAGGATGTCGGCGCGTATGCCGTTTAAGCGCATGATGTTGGCGCGGCGTATTTGCGCGTCCTGGGCGCTGGGCGACATGGTGACGTACAAATAGCCGCGCGGCGAGAACATCACGTTGTAGTTCAGCTCTTGCGACATGCCGCGCCACAGGGACATGCTGTGTTCATAGAACGCGGTGTTGTCCTGCATCATGTAATTCGATCGCACGATGGTGGTGTTGCGCCCTGCGTTGCCCGAGCCGATGTAGCCTTTTTCCAGCACCGCGATGTTTTTGATGCCGTGGTTCTTGGCTAGGTAATAGGCCGTGGCCAGGCCGTGGCCGCCGCCGCCCACGATGATGACGTCGTAGTTCTTCTTAGGCTCGGGGTCGCGCCATGCGCGGTCCCAGTTTTTGTGCCCCGAGAGCGCATTGCGCAGCAGGGACCAGGCCGAGTAGTGCGACATATGCGGATCCTTCTTTTTCTTACATGCGCATGCGTTTGGCTTCGGGGTCGAAGGGCGGGTCCATTTGCAGGCGCGCGGGGCGGCGCTCACCCAAAATTTCAATCTCCAGCGTCATGTCAGACTTAAAGCATTCGGTCGGAATGTAGCCCTGCGCCAGCGACTGGTCCACATAGTGGCCGTAGCCGCCCGATGTCACCCAGCCGACCACCTTGCCGTCCACCCAAATCGGCTCGTCGCCCATCACGTCGCAGTCCAGCGCGTCCACCACCATAAAGATGCGGGTCTTCTTGGGGCCGTCGGCTTTTTCCTTGATCGCCGCAGCCTTGCCGATGTACTCGTGCTTGTCGAGCTTGACAAAGCGGTCCAGACCCGCTTCGAACGGGCCGTAGATGGGGCGGAACTCGCGGAACCAGGTGCCGAAGTTTTTCTCCAAGCGCAGGCACAAGAGCGCGCGCATGCCAAAGTTTTTGATGTCCAAATCGGCACCCGCTCCCATGATGCTCTCGTACAGGCGGCGCTGGTATTCGGGTGCTACCCATATTTCATAGCCCAGGTCGCCGGTGTAGGTGACGCGGTTGACCATGGCGCGCACGGTGGCGACTTCCATTTCGCGGTAGTCCATGAACTTGAAAGCCTCGCCCGACACATCGTCGTCGGTGAGGCGCTGCAGCAGTTCGCGCGATTTCGGCCCGGCAATCGACAGGCCGACGAGCTTCATGCCATAGGGCGTGATGGCCACCGATCCGTCCTTAGGCAAAGTCTGCTCAAACCAACGCATGTGATAAACCTGCGCTTGGCTCGATCCCCACATCATGAAGCGGTCATCCGCCGCTTTGGCAATGGTGAAGTCGCCGATGATTTTGCCCTGGTGATTGAGCATGGGGCACAACTGCAGGCGGCCGATTTTGGGCAGGGTGTTGGTCATCTGGCTTTGCAGCCAGGCCTCGGCGCCCGAGCCGGTGATTTCGTACTTGGCGAAGTTGGCGATTTCGGTCACTCCCACGGCTTCGCGCACTGCCTTGCATTCGGCCTTGATGTGCGGGAAATCGTTCGAGCGGTGGAAGGACACCACGTCTTGGGCTTCGGCCACGGAGGGCGCAAACCACAGCGGTGTTTCCATGCCCCAGGAGTCGCCCATCACCGCGCCTTGTGCGATGAAGGTGTCGTACAGCGAGGTGGTTTGCAGCGGACGGCCTGCGGGTAGCTCTTCGTTGGGGAAGCGGATGCGAAAGCGCCGTGAATAGTTCTCGCGCACTTTGGCGTTGGTGTAGGTGCGCGTAGCCCAGTCGCCGTAGCGCGCCACGTCCATGCCCCAGATGTCAAAGCCGGGGTCGCCGTCCACCATCCAGTTGGAGAGCGCCAGACCTACGCCGCCGCCCTGGCTGAAACCGGCCATCACGCCACAGGCGGACCAGAAATTGGTGCGCCCTTGTACGGGGCCCACCAACGGGTTGCCGTCGGGTGCAAAGGTGAAGGGGCCGTTGATCACGCGTTTGATGCCCGCGTTCTCCAGGGTAGGGAAATGCTTGAAGGCGATCTCCAGCGAGGGCGCGATGCGGTCCAGGTCGGGCTGCAGCAGCTCCTGGCCAAAGCTCCAGGGCGTGGTTTTGGTGGACCAGGGTTTGCCTGCTTGCTCGTACACGCCCAGGACCATTCCCTTGCCTTCTTGGCGCAAATAGCTCTCGGCCCCAAAGTCGATGACGTGGCCGATCTCTTTGCCCGCGCTCTTATTAAACGCTTCCACCTCAGGAATATCGTCCGTCACCAAATACATGTGTTCCATGGCCAGCACCGGCAGCTCGATGCCCACCATGCGGCCCACATCGCGCGCCCACAGGCCGCCGGCGTTGACCACGTGCTCGCACTCGACCACGCCTTTGGTGGTGATCACGCGCCAGGAGCCGTCGGGCTTTTGCTCCAGGCTTTCCACCTTGGTTTGAACTTCAATGGTGGCGCCGCCCAGGCGTGCTGCCTTGGCGTAGGCGTAGGTGGTGCCGCTGGGGTCCAGGTGGCCTTCGTTCGGGTCGAGCAGAGCGCCCAGAAAGTATTTTTCTTCAATGAAGGGGAAGTAGTTCAGTGCCTCTTTGACCGAGATGATTTCGGTCTCCATGCCCAAATAACGGCCACGTGCCACCGTCATTTTCAAAAACTCCATGCGCTCGGGCGTGTCGGCCAGCATGATGCCGGGCGACTTATGCATGCCGCAGCTTTGGCCGGAAATGCGCTCGAGCTCTTCGTACAGGCTCACGGTGTAGCTTTGCAGCATCGCCACATTGGGGTCGCCGTTCAGGGTGTGAAAGCCGCCCGCCGCGTGCCAGGTGGAGCCCGATGTGAGCTGGTCGCGCTCAATCAGCATCACGTCGCTCCAGCCCTTTTTTGTCAGGTGGTAGAGCACCGAGCACCCGACCACGCCACCGCCAATTACTACTACCCGTGCTGTTGTTTTCACTGTTGCGTTCCTTGTGTCAAAGAAAGAGTCAAAGCTTTGAAAGTTGTTTGGCGTTCAAAAGTCGGTGGGCGCGCCACCCTCGGACTTGCGCTTGGCCACAAAGGCGTCGAGTTCTTCCTCAATCGCCGGGTCCATATACGGGCGCTCATAGGCCGCCAATTCTTTTTGCCAGACGGCATTCGCCTTGTCATACGCGGTGGGGCGACCGCCCTCGTCCCAGGTTTCGTAATTGCGCCAGTCCGAGATGATGGGCGAGTAAAATGCCGTCTCAAAACGCTCCAGCGTGTGCGCGGTGCCAAAGTAGTGGCCACCCGGGCCCACATCGCGCACCGCGTCCAGACCCAAACCGGCCGGGCTCACGTCCAGCGGCGTCAAGAATTCGGCCACCATTTGCAACAAGTCGCAGTCCAAGATGAATTTCTCGAACGAGGCAGTCAGACCGCCCTCCATCCAACCCGCGCTGTGCATGATGAAGTTGCCCCCGGCTTGGGTCAGCGCCCAGAGCGAAAACACCGACTCGTAGGCCGCCTGCGCGTCCACGGTGTTGGCGGCATTCACGTTGCTGGTGCGGTAGGGAATGCCGTATTTGCGGCACAGTTGTCCGCCCACCAGCACCGCCTTCATGTACTCGGGCGTGCCAAAGGCAGGTGCGCCGCTTTTCATGTCCACATTGCTGGTGAAGCCGCCATACACCACCGGCGCGCCGGGGCGCACCAGTTGGGTGAGCGCAATACCAGCCAGCGCCTCGGCGTTTTGCTGCGCCAGGGCTCCGGCAATCGTCACTGGCGCCATGGCGCCCGCCAGCGTGAAGGGCGTGAGCATGATGATCTGGTTGCGCGAGGACATTTCCAAAATGCCTTGCAGCATGGGCGTGTCCAGGCGCAGCGGCGAGGAGCTATTGATGATGGAAAACAGCGAAGGCTCGCGCTCGAGTTGTTCGTGGCTGATGCCGCGTGCAATCCGGGCAATCTCAAGCCCGTCTTGGTTGCGCTCTTTGCCTAATGAGTAGGCGTGAAAAGCTTTATCGGTGAGCTTGGCAATATCAGACAGGCAATCCAGATGGCGGATGGACGCATGCAAATCCACGGGTTCTACCGGATAGCCACCCGAGCAGTGGATGATGTCGTAGCGCTGTGCCAGCTTTACCAGGTTGCGAAAGTCTTGCTGGTTACCGGCACGCCTGCCGCCTTGCATGTCCGATGCGTTGGGCGGGCTGGCGACCTGGGCAAAGGCCAGGTTTTTGCCGCCAATGTGCACATTGCGTTCCGGGTTGCGCGCGTGCAGGGTGAACTCGGACGGGCAGGTTTTGATGGCCTCCAAAATCAAATTGCGGTCAAAGCGCACCCGCTCTGAGCCTGGGCGCACATCCGCCCCGGCTTTTTTCAGAATCTCGCGCGCGCCCTCGTGCATGAAATCCATGCCCATTTCTTCTAGGATGGTGAGCGAGGCGTTGTGGATGGCCTCCAACTCGTCCTCAGACACCATGGGCGTGGGGGCGAAGCGGTGTTTAAGGCTGCGGTACTTGGTGGTGGAGGGCGCAACGCGAATGCTGCCGCTGCCGCGACCGGCACGGCGGCGGGCCGGGCTTACCGGCGTTGTTGCTTCTTCTGTCATGCGAGGGAGTCTCCACGTTGGTCTAAGTCTGATGATCGCGAACCGCCCGGCTCCGAACTCAAAGTGCCTGGGTCATGCCTGTCAAATTTTATGGACTAATTGATATCGTCCATCAGCGCAAAGGTTCGGGCAATTTTATAAATTGCGCGAACCGCACCGCTGCTTTAGCGTTGCAGGCCTAGATCTGGGGGTGAACTTATTCCCGGTGGACGTGGCCTTTCGTCCGACTCACCCTCGTCGCCTTCTTCGCAGAGCTGCGCCGCATTCAGGCCGACTAAAAAGCCACGGTTGTAACCGTCTTGTGTTGAGTCGGCGCCCAGCACCGGGTCAGGACATACGGGGGGTAGCGCATCCATTACGGTCTTGCCCAAAAGAAGGCAGTAGCGCTGAGTGAAGCCTTTGCGAAAGCCATCGCAGTAGTCGTCGTCTACGCCGTACGCAAAGCCGCTTGGGGTTAGCAAGCAGGCTAGTACCAACAGCTTCAGATGTTTCACAGGCGTTTGAGTGGGCTCATCGGGGTGGTGATCCTAACGCCTGCACAGAACACGCCCATTGCACCGGGCATGGGTCCCAGGCTGAACCCAGCGCGGGCAGTCCGGAGGCACCGCAAGCTTTTAAAGCTTGCTGGGGAAGCCTGCGACTGTTCTCTTTGGTATTCCAGTCAAAAAAAAGCCGGTCTGTGACCGGCTTTTTTTTGGAGGCCAGCATGGGAGCTGACGGCTTAACTCACGACAAGTGCTTGCCGATCAGGCCGGCCATTTCAAACATGCTCACCTGGGCTTTGTCGAAAACCGCTCTCAGCTTGTCATCGGCATTGATGTTGCGTTTGTTGGCGGCGTCTTGCAGCTTGTGCTTTTTGATGTAAACCCACAATTTGCTCACCACTTCAGTGCGGGGCAGGGGAGTGGCGCCCACCACGGCAGCCAATGCAGCGCTGGGGGTGAGGGGCTTCATGAAAGCCGCATTGACTGCGCGCTTCTTGGCGGGGGCTGTGGCTGCGGCTTTTGTTGCGGGGGCGGTGGATTTGACGGCGCTAACCTTTTTTGCCGGTGCGGCTTTTTTAGCGGGGGCTTTTTTTGCAGTTGCCATTGTGAGATCGTCCTTAGGGAAGTAAATATGTTGCCAGAGATAGTCTCTGAATCTGGCCGGTGCATGCTACTGGAGAAAAGGCCGCTTTCCTATAGGGGAAATACTTTTTCAGGGCGCAAATCATTTCTTTCGGTGCGCTACGCGTGCCACCCCGCTTTTTTCTCGTCTCTTACCCGCCTTATGCATCGCTTTTTTCCAACCACCGATCTCTCTGACCAGCATTTGGGCAACGACAGCGCAGGGTTTCGGGTGCTCCCGCCGGTGTTTAAGGAGTTTGGCCGACTGAAGTGCTTTTTTGGACCGGTGTTCACGGTCCAGTGCCTTGACGACAACAGCATCCTCAAAGCGGCACTGGAGTCAACTGCTTGGGTGGATACCAACGCGGGCCGCGTGGCACAGGTGCTAGTGGTGGCCGTTGGCGCCTCGCAGCGCGCAATCACTGACGCCCCGGTACGGTGGCCAGCAGCAAGCCCAAAAGGGCCACGGCAAAGGCCCCAGCTTGCAAGGTGCTAAAAGGCTCGTGGAAGAAAAAAGTACCTATCGCCGCCGCTGTGAGCGGCAGCATGACGCTAAAAACACCGGCCTGTCCCGCTGGCACGGTTTTCAAACCCGTCATCCACAGCCAGACGGTGCCAACGCTGGCGGCCAGTGCATAAAACACCAGTAAGCCCCAAGAAGACGCTTCTACCGCACCAAAATCAAAGCGCAGTGCTAAGTACAGGCCAGCCGGTGTCATCAGTGCAAAGCCATACAAGTTAATGGTGGCGGCAATGCGTTTGGGGCTGATGTCAGCGGTTAGCCGCTTGCCAATTACGATGTACGCTGCCTCGCACACCACAGATCCAAACACCAACAGGTTACCCCACAGCGCTCGCTCGGCGTCAAGGGCGCTAAGCGTCTCACCTGGGGCAGGCTTTCCTAGAGAGAGCATCACCATGCCCATCGCGCCGCAGCCCACGGCCAGCCAGATGCGCGGGCCTAAGCGCTCCTTGAGAAAGATGCCACTCATCAAAGCCGATACGGCCGGGATCCCTGCCAAGATGACCCCGGCAGAAACGGCGCTGGTCATGCTTACGCCGTACAGCATGCAGATGGAGAATAAGAAGTTCCCCAAAAAAGATTCAAAAAACAGCAGGATGTGGGTGCGCCGGTTCAGCGGCGGCTCGGTCCTGGGCTTTTTGATCCAGAGTGCCATGGCCACCGCAGCGATACCAAAACGCATCCAGGCCAGGAGAAACACGGGAATGGCTGCCACCAGTGGCTTGCTCAGTGCCACATAGATGCCCACCAAGGTCATGCTAAGAGCCAGGCACAGGTAGGCCAGGGGTCGTTGGAAACGGGGCGGCAAGATGTTGTGAGCGGAGCTGGGGGGCGGGGCTAGGTAGCAGGGCGTAAGCGGGATTGCCGCCGCGGCGGCCTCGCAGACGCTGCGATTACCATGCGGTGCATTGGAGGTTACACGATGAGCCGCGACCACTTCGCATACGCCAACAACAGCAACCGGTTTATGGCTTGCGACCCGCTGCAAGACCAGCCC
>JARXAU010000062.1 GCA_029865675.1 Rhodoferax sp. | reverse complement strand
GAAGCAGCGGGTTGTAGCCAGGTATAGCAATAGACACCTTGCGTGGCTTTGCAATTCGGAAATGGTCGAATCCGATGGTGATCTCCTTATTAATGCGCGAGAGACATCCTGAATGGAATCAGTTGGCACTCGCATGGGTGGGTAAATGGCACATCAGGAGCTGTTGCTCATGTTGTGCGGCGCCCATCGGCAGCCCTGTGAAGGCTGTCTAATGGGCTTCGGTAACGACTCCAGGAGGACGAGGTCGATTCCAATGCGGCGCTGCAGAGGCTCGTACTCTGAATCTACCGTCGCCATGTCTACGATTCCGCAGACGCGCTCGGTCGGGATCTGGTCGTCAACTGCGAGTTCAAAGCGGCTGATCGTGCTTCGTGCGAAGGACGGGTCACCGACCAGCAGGTCGAACTTCTTTTTGCAACTTTGGGAATCCAAAAACCAGCGGGTATGGTGGTGGTTTTTGGACTGAATGGCTATGCACGATATCAGCATCTCGGCCATAGAGGTCTCCAAAAAAATGGAAACCACGTGGCCCCAAGCGGGAACGTGGTTCCCGAGGGGTATGGCCGTAAAAGCCGGGGTGAAGGCCATCGGAGGATGGCGGAATTGGCTAGGCCAACAACGCCACTATTTTAGGCATTGTCTGGTTGTTTGTGGGAGCGATCGAGTTGATCGGATCGAGCGTAGGCTAGAAGTAGCTTGATCCAATGAAAACCCATGGCATTCATTCTGTGGGTTTTCTAGTTTCGTCTTCCCCGCGACGCTATGGGAAATGCCGAGGAACGATTTCAGCGGAATTGCAGAGCAATAGGAGTTTCTTGGTATGAAGCTCCGGCCAAAAATTCATGGGCACTGCCTAGCATTGCGTCCATGCCCTACGAAAATTTGCTCAAAGAATCGTTCCTGGGACCCTGGCTGCCTGTGCCTGGCAGCAAGTCTCGGCAGCAGCTGCACTACATCTCGATTGCGCACTGGCACGAGAGCGCGAAATTCATGCCGGCCCGCCCTGATCTTAGAGACGCGGTTCTGCACTGCCCATCCGCAAAGGAGGCCAGGAAGTTTGCGAAAGCCAGACAGCAGCACTGGCGCGGGGACTGGGCACTGGTTCGGCATGCGGTGCTGGTCGCAGGTTTGGCGTTTATGGCGCTGGACCGGCCTGATCTAGAGCTGCTAGAAGTCGAAACCACGTTGCTAGTGCATCAGTTGGGAGAACTCAAATTGACGGAAAGCTTCCTGGAGCTTTGCGTTGCGCGATTTAAGGAATGGGGACAAGGTCCACGGATATCGACCTTTGGAGCTGCTACCGCGCCGGAGCACGTCATTGGAAAAAAACTCAGCAAGGTGGTGCAGAACAAGCCAACGTGGACGCTTGTCTCACTCTGCAACAAACAGGCTGCCTGGAATATCCACGATTGGGCACTCGCGCAGCACGTACCAGTTCAATACGTTGGAAAGCCAAAGCTAGGGACCTCGGCGTCCGTGATGAGCGAGCTGGTGGACGCGAGTAACCAGCTTGTGGTGTTTGAAGTGAAGGGCGGGAAGAAAGCCGACGTGATCATCCAAAAGGCGCGGGCCAAGAAGGTCTCCGTAACACTGGAGTTGTTTTCGCCGCAGGAACTTTCTGCCGCGCAACTTGTTTAGCCTGCTGGGTGCGTAGTCAAGGGGCCAGCACATTGAGCGGCAACGCGAATCTTGCGGGCCTCTCAGGGAAACAAACGCGGATCGAAAACGAAAGGATTGCGTTCCACAACCAAGCTCACTTTGGCGTAGTCCAAATGCGACGGGTTAATCAGCAAATTGAGCTCGGACGGCTCTACAAAGGAAGGAACCCAAAGTCCCAGGCTTTTGTTGGACGCAAGCCATTGCATCCCGAGCGACTGCGTCGCAGCTTCATCGTCCCTCCAATTAACTGGCAAGCCAAGGTTATCAGCGTGCATCAGCTTCACACCAGCAGCGATTTCGAGGCGAACCAATGTTTGGTTTTTCAGATTTGCACCATTGGAATGCACTCTCTTTTCGAGTTGACATAACGCGCGACTCGCGCCTGCGTACACCACCTGAGTGAGTCCTTTGGTGTGCCAGCGACCATTTCCCAAAGTTGATCCATATCCCAGCGATTGCAAAATTTCTGCAGTCGTAGGTAAAGGTTCTGGCACAAACCCAATTCGCCAGACACGGGTCAGACAACGCCTCCGTACTTTGTTGCGACAAGAATATCTTTGACACGCTGAGCGCCAAACGAAGTTTTCGCGGCTTGGAATGGGTTGTCACCATCGAGCATTGGGTGGGGCTTACGCAGCCAATCGAAGGCTTCGTTATCCGTGGCAAAAACATCGTTGGCCATTTTGGCAATTTCGATCAGGCGCAAGACGTTCTCAGCGGAATGCATCGGTAGGTCCTGGTCCTTGGCCACGTGACGTGCAACGGTGGTCCTGTCCATGTCCAGATACTCAGCAACTTGGCCCCTGCCGATGCCTAGGAAATCACCAAGCGGTGCAAGCGCCTTGCTGGAAATACCACGCTTGATGAGGTGCAACGCAGATTGGTTATTGAGCATCTGGGTCTTTTTGTCGAACGCCAGGCGATGCGTCTTGGCGGTCGATCCACCTGCGGGGCCCTCTATGGAGGCCATCAAATGAGCCAGTGAAGCTGCATGGCTTGCGCGAGAGGGTGTTGAAGGAAGGGCTTGTGCGTTCATGTTGCAATTACATCATAGCTTTGCTGTATTTGCAACATGAGGCATCCTCCATCGCCCAACGGATTCTTGAGCGGCTAACTTCGCCTGGGCTAAAAAGGGAAGTTGGCGACGATCAAAACGAGGGCACCCAAAGTGAGCCTGCTTTTACCAACTTTCCAGTAACGCCTTTTTTGTCGAACGGTGTTTCTGTGAATTCCCCGGTCCAAGAGTTTTTTTCCGTTCGGATAAAACTTAAGTCGTAGGAACAAGCAACCTTGTTTTCACCAACGCCGTTGCACTTAAGGTTCGAGACCTTGATATCAGAAAATTTTCTACTGTTCATAAATCCGAAGAGGACCGGATTGTTGGTGTACAGCGTAACGAGGTCCGCCTCGGTTGGCATTGCCTGGGGGCCTGAGCAAGCCGCCAGCACCGAGCCCAGACTCAGCAAGATGGCGCGACTTCCTGTTGTTCGGCGATGATGCATATTTAATAAACTTAAGAATTGAAAATAATCCGGCGCGTCAGCGCGCGCCGGTTCCCCTAAATCGCCGTGTAGTGTTGTCGCTATCGCACGTGCCGAGCTTGCCACCCCGAGCAGGCTTCTTGGAGCATCCACGAATGCATCGGGAGGTTCTGGTCCTTGGCCACATGACGCGCCACGGTGGCCCTGTCCAAGTCCAGATACTCCGCGACTTTGCCCCTACCGATGCATAGGAAATCACCAAGCGACGCCGCTTCATTAGCAATTTTGGGGGTTACAAGGGTCGTAAGGTGGGCTATATATGCCAACAACCCATCCGCTAACTGAAGACCCGGAAAATGTTGGCGTTAACCTCAACACTCCAAAGCCGTACGCATTGATTGAGGTGATGATCATCCCAT
The DNA here is from genome assembly GCA_029865675.1 of Rhodoferax sp. Lineage (GTDB taxonomy): Bacteria > Pseudomonadota > Gammaproteobacteria > Burkholderiales > Burkholderiaceae_C > Allorhodoferax. The sequence goes on along the minus strand of JARXAU010000062.1, from coordinate 4,249 downwards.
TTGGGTTGGTTGCGTACGGGCCTACATCATTGGCCGCGAACGATCCAGGTGCGGGATAACGTAATATCGTTCCGTCGTAGTAATAGTCGTTGAAGTTATATCCGGCCACACTGCCTGCGCCATCGAAGTTCATCAAGACGCAGAAATTTCGCCAGTCAAGGACCTGTCGTATGCTACTACCGGTGTACGAAATCCATGCACCATCATTCACGATACCGCAGCGTGTTTCTGCTGGAACCAATGTAGTCCATGGCAAAGTCTGTGATGAAGTGTTTCTAGGCATCTCAACACATTTACTCCCCACGGGAATTTGGGTAAGAGGATCGCAATTCCCCATCTCTAGGGGTGACATATTGCGTCGAATCCCCGTGAAATCATCCGAGCGCTCACCGCTGTGCAGGTTTTGTGCCCAAATCGGGGTTGTGAGCATAATCAACGCAAGAGCTCTGATGCATTGCAGTGGGAAAAAGCGCATGTTTTTCATGCTGAAACTCCTAAGTAAAAAAGACTAGTTAAAACGTTGTTGGGGTTAGCGTGCTGAACGTAAAGGCTCGGGAATACGCACCACTGGGGTTGGCGCTTGTCACCATTCCGGTATTGGTGCCGTTGAGCACCACGGTGTAGGTGGTGTTGTCCATCAACCGCTGGGTTGGAACTAAGAACACTTGGTTGTTTTTAACCTTACGACTGTCACTGTCTCGCAATGGATCAACGGCACGGTTGAAGACTGTCGTAACCACAGCGGTACCCCCCACTGGTGTGATGGTGCTGCTAGCCGCATTGATCGTCACGGTCGTTCCGTCCGCGCCCATGACATACACAGGTTGGCCGTATTCCTTGCTGCCGCGCGCCGGGAACGGCTCAGGGCCCTCTCCTCTAAATACCGGCGTCGTGTTGGTGATTCCCTGGCAGGGAAATGTCAGGAGGGTGTCGTTTGGAATGGACTGCCGAACCCAACCTGCTACCGTCCCGCTTTCGATGACTACGTTTTTGATAAACACGGCGGAGTCCGACGATATTGAGCGGTCCCCGATAGCCACACCAAAACCAACATCACGCTCGCCCGCAACGACACCGGCAAGGTGGTAAACGGTAGCGTAGAGTTGCCGAACTCCGTTGCCCGCACTGAGCTCGGTATTGCCGTAGCTCGCGTTGTTCGCACAGTATTGGCAGGTCAAGCCAGTTCCCCATGCTGGCGTACCAATAACCTCTTCGGCGCTCAATACGTTCGAAAAATTGCTGAGCGCGTAACTGGCGTTGATATATCTCTCCCGCTGTTGCACCCCCGTAACGAGACCCTTGCCGGTAGAAGGATCTTGAACGTGGGTAGTCTGAGTTCGTGGGTTCGCCGCCAACCAATCCGCATGCCCCTGCGCCGCAACATCGAGTTTTGCGTTCTGCTGCAACTTCCCAAAGCCGCACTGCGCCCTGTCCGCATTGAGCTGGTTGAAGGCCGCGAGTTTTTCGCCGGTGTAAGTGGATGCAACAACTTTGGCCACGATGCCAGGAGTGCACTTGGCATTGGCCGCCGCTTGGCTGGTGTTGCTGGTAACTGTGTTTTGGTCGGCGCAAATCGCCGAATACACAGAAGTCGAGCACTGCGAAGCTGCATCGGCTGTACTGACCGTGCTGGTCTTGCTACTACCGTCGGCGCACGTGGCCGAGTAGGTTTGCCCGGTAGGACTACCGCCACCTCCACCACCACCGCATCCGGTGACAAGTAAAGCAACCATTGCACTTGCCGCAAGGCTACTGTGTCTGTTCCATTTTTGCATCTCTACTCCCTGTGGTTGACTTCGGTCGTGCCCACCACGCCAAAGGTTCACCATCCAAACTACCGCAGGTGTTCGATTGCACAAGGGGGTCCTTGGAAACAATTTGCATACTGTAGGTCTAATTGGATGTGGTAATTATTTTAGGTATCTTTATCAATAAATGCAGTATGTCAACACAATTACATTCGCATCCTCCAAAGCTGCACCTGTTTCATCGAAAAGACGAACAGTCCAAAAAGTGCCGTTGTCGTCGAGATACCGGTTTGCCCGTTGGAACTTACTGATCGTCTCTGAGCCAACAGCCATGTAAGCAGTCGAACCCGTGGCACCGCTGGTACAGCTCGGCTTAGCCACCATGTCTAAATGAACTGTGTTGTAGCTGGCATACAAAACATACCGGCCCAGGCGACTTGTGGTGAGCTGCCATTGGCCGCCAGTACACATCAGCTCGGCGCCGTTGGCGTCAAGCGCTTTGGCGCCGTAAGGGCTGCACGCCGCTCCAGCTACGGCCCCGACGGCGCCGCCGACAGAGGTCCATGCACCACCAGAACACCGCGCAAAGGTCCAGCGTCCTGCAGAACTGGCCCATGCGGCGCTGCCGTCCGGCGCACAAACCCCGCCCAAGCTCACTGTGTTGTTGAGCGTTAGTGCGTTGGACACGAGCTTTTGTGCATTGACCGTTCCGTCGGACAAAATACTTGCGTTGCCAGCATTGTTGAGAACGTTGTCCGCAAAGACTTGGGATTCGCCAGCGACGGTTTTGATACCTGCCTTCGCCAGTCCTGCAGCGTTGCTTGATGTAAGGCTGCCGTCGCCACCCAGCAGCATGCGGGTCGCACCGGTGCTGTCAGCGAGACCGAGCTGGCCGTTACCACTCGCATCCTGGCCCATCCAGGCAAGACGCACACAGGTTGCCGACCGGCTCAAGATTTCCCCCGAACTCAAAATCCCCCCAAGCGTGCAGCTTGCCCCAGTAGCATCCGTGCCTTTTCCTGCGCCCAAGCTCTGCTCAACCGTCAGATTCCCTTTGAGGTTGATGTCTCGGGTATCGTTGATTTTGACGAAGCGGTCGTAAAGCGAAGCGTCCAGAACGTCTTGGCCGCAGACGATACCCTCCACATTCCCGAGTGGATTAGCAGTCGCAATGAAAGCACCAGAACCACGCACCACATTGCCAGCCCCGATTTGCGACCGGCCGCCCTGGCCATTCATATTGATCATGACGGTGGTGGCCAGGTCTTCTCGCGGCTTGCCACGCACAGCGAAGGGTGTGGCCGTACAGGTCATTGCAGTGATGGTGCAATTGACGCCCGGGCACGTGCCCGTCTTGATGTAATCGAAGCGCACCACCTGCTGGCTGGGTGTAAATTCTGCAAAGGTTTGTGCGGCAAAACCAGCTGCCTTCAACTCGGTAAGGGTCGGAGAAAAAGGATTGGCAAAACCGGGGACCGTTGGCGAGACGTCTTGCAGCGTGTCGAAATTCGCCAAGCTATAACGCTGGGCGGCCGCAGTAGCCGCCCGAAGGTACGCGCCCGTGGACGCAGCAAGTCCGTCCTCTGCAGCCTGCACGGTGTAGTTGAGCGCATAGACCGCCAAAAAGCTGGATACGGTCAGCACAAAAATCAGCTCAAGGATCGACACCGCTCCGCGCTGCAAACGGACTAAACCAGATGTACGGTGTGCGCAACGATTGGACATGGACTAGAGCATTGTTGGCTGAAGGTTGGACGTGCTGGCCGTACTCGAAAGCGCTTCTACCGCATCGTAAAAACGAAAGTATTGGTGTTGTCTGCAGTGCACAGGTCCTGTGCGATCTGGCCGTTAAAAGCCACTGCACCTCCGGCATTGGCCGTGCGCGCGACCACGGTGCCGTTGATTGAAATGATTTCTGCTTGGGCTTGCATGGCAGTGGCCAGGCCTGGGCATACCGCAGCGTTGGTGGTGTTAAAGGTCACTGCGAAACTGTCGCCTGCCGTCGTAATGGTTGCTGGAGCCACGAGTACCTGGCTGCCGGTGGTGCCAAGCCGGTGCTGTACGGTGGCAGCGTTACCGACCCCAGCGACGGTCAGGGCCGTCGTGCGATCCCGCAAGGCGTTCGCCAAGGTGCTGGTACTTGCATTGACGTAAGGCGTGTTGCCGGTGCCTTCCGCATTCGCACGGATGCGAATGACTGCACCACTGAGGTCGCGAGTCGTCGGGTCCATCCGGCCTTCGATCAACAGGGCCGTCACACGCGGATACGCCAACACACCGAGTAAGGCGATGACGACAAGCACGAAAGTCAGCTCAAGAATGGTAAAGCCCTTTTGGGCATGGAGGTTGCCGTGTTGTCCCGACTGGCGGGTTTGGATGACGGAGCAGGTGGACCGGCGATGTGCATGAGTCTTCATGGATTGCTTTCAGTGAGTTGCAGTGGTAGTAAGAAAAGGGTGCGGCTCTATTGGCTGCCGTAGAAATTCATCGCGCTTTTGGTC
>JARXAU010000052.1 GCA_029865675.1 Rhodoferax sp. | reverse complement strand
CCGCAAGCGCAGTTGGTCGCCAACTACCGGCGCAAGCTCAGCATGGCGCTGAACTGAGTGAAGGCACCTTCCGCCCAATAAAAAAAGGCCCCTCGGGGCCTTTTTTATTTCACGCATGGCGGCAGGTGTCACAGGCGAAGTGCCTGCGTACTCGCCTCAGCCCATCAAGCGGTCAAGCGCTGCAGGGCTTCGCGGTACTTGTCAGCGGTTTTCTCGATCACTTCGCGGGGCACACGAGGTGCGGGGGGCGTTTTGTCCCACGGCTTGCCGTCCACCAACGCCTGCTCCAACCAGTCGCGCACAAACTGCTTGTCGTAGCTGGGCGGGTTGCTGCCTTCTTGGTAGCTCTCTTGCGGCCAAAAGCGTGAGGAGTCGGGCGTGAGCACCTCGTCCATCAGCGTCAGCGTTCCATCGGCGTCCAGGCCAAACTCAAACTTGGTGTCGGCAATGATGATGCCCTTGGTCAGCGCAAATTCGGCCGCCGCCTGGTAGAGCGCAATGCTCAGGTCGCGAATGCGGGTGGCCAGGTCCAGGCCAATCATTTCTACGGTTTGCTCGAAGGTGATGTTTTCGTCGTGGTCGCCTACCGCCGCTTTGGCCGCCGGGGTGTAAATCGGCGCGCGCAATTTGGACGCGTTTTGCAGGCCAGGGGGCAAGGCGACGCCACAGACCGCGCCGCTGGCCTGGTATTCCTTCCAGCCGCTGCCCGCCAGGTAGCCACGCACCACGGCTTCCACCGGCAGGGGCTTGAGGCGCTTGACCAGCATGGAGCGGCCGGTGACCTGCGCTACTTCATCGGGCGTCACCACACTCTCAGGCGCGTCGCCGGTGAGGTGGATGGGGCAGATATTGAGGCCCTGCGGCCCGAGTTTTTCAAACCAGAACAGTGCCATTTGCGTCAGCAGCGCGCCCTTGCCGGGAATGGGCTCGCCCATGATGACGTCAAAGGCGCTGAGGCGGTCACTGGCAACCATCAAGATGCGGTCGCTGCCCACGGCGTAGTTGTCACGGACCTTGCCGCGCGCCAGCAGAGTAAGGGATTTGAGGGCGGAGGTGTGCAGGGCTGGGGTCATGGGGTGCTAAAGATAAAAAAGACCGCCAGGACGCAAGCGGTCGTGGCGGCCCGGCAATTATCGCCAGTGTCCCAGGCTCACACCTCAAAGCCCTTGGAACAGCGGTTCGCAGCCCGTGCCAGCCAAGGCGTGGTCCACCACGGCGCGCGCACCAGCGTCCAGCGCAGCGTAGTCGCGGCGCAAGTAGGCCAGGCATTTGTTCTGGTAGGGAAAGGCCTGTTGCACCCAGGGCTGGCCGTCGACCGTGGTGCGCAACTCGGTTTGGCCGTCGGCCAGCGCCTGGGCATTGGCCAGCAGCAGCGGTGCGTACAAGCGGCCCACTTCCGCCAGCAAAGCCTGCACCGTGGCGGGCAGCACAGTTGCGTCCAGCCAGTCGCTGCTCTGCACCTCAATGCCCGAAGGGTCATCGCACAATCCCACCCAGCCACACACGCGCGGCGCGCTTGCCACCGCCAGCGCCATGGGGGTGGGGTCGAATTGCACCAACTGGGTCAATTGGCCGTAGGTGGCGAAGTCTGAGGCGCCGGGGCGCTGCCCCATCAAAAAGCGGTGCGTGCGCAAGTGCGCTTCGAGCAGCTGCAACACCCGCGCATAACCGGCCTCAATGACCGGCTGGGTGGTCGGGTTAGAGCCCACGTAGCGCAGCCGGGGAATTTGCCGCCCCGCCACAAAAGCAGCGTATTGCGCCAGCGTGGCGTCATCCGTGGGCGTGCCAAACCAGCTGGCCAAAATGGGGCTGGCCTTGGCAATGTCTTGGGCGTAGGTCCAGCGGTAATGGAACATGGCTTTGGACAGCCACTCGTCGGCAAAGTCTTCCAGCAAGGCGTCGATAAAGGCCAGTGCCGGATCGGGCGGCACGGCGTGGCGGTCGGCAAACTCGGCGTCAAAGCGGCGAATCAGCGGGGTGGAGTCGGTCACCGGCTGCAGGCTTCCGTCTTCGCCGGGCAAATAGAAGGTGGGCAAGAGGTGCGGCTTGGACTGCGGCAGCCCCGGCACGCCCTGGGTGGAAGGCACCATGCGGTACGCAATGCGCCGGTAGCGCAGCAGCGCCACCATCTTGCGGGTGTAGGGCGAGCCGTGCACGCCATTGAGCAAAAGGGATGGGGCTTGCATTAACTCTCTCCTGGGGCTGTTAAGGTTGAAGAACTTGCCTGGTTCGGGGCGCTGCGCGCGTCTGTGCAAACTAGGGCTGGTGCCATCGCGTCTGGCGGTACATCGGCCACCGGGCCATGAAAGCTGCGGAACTGCGGCATAAAAAAGAAGACCCGCACCGGGCGCGGCAGCCGCACTACCCAAGGCTGGGTGAGCGTCACACGCCGCAGGCTGTAACCGGGTGGCAGTGCCAGGGGCGGCATGCCGGGAAGGGCATCGACTTGTTCAACGAAATGTTGGCCCTCAGAGCTGACCAAAAATTCGACCTCGGCATGGGCCGCAAACACGGCGTTGTGGTACTTCTCCACCGCCATTTCGATGCCCATGGAGCCGGGCAGCGGCTTGGGACGACCCGCTTTGGCCACCAGCCTGAAGCGGCGCCCACCGAACACTGCTTCGACCAAGGCACCGTCCTCAGCCGCTCCAGGGGACCGGTCAAACCATGCGGTGTCCATGGACGCGACGCCTGGGCCGTACTTGACCATGGGCGCATCCACCGTCAGCGCGGCCACGTCTTCCGCAGTCACCGGTTCTACGCTGAGCCAGATGTCACCGGTCAGGGTGTTCATCAGCTCCATCATGGTGGGGCGGATTCCGCCTACCCGGTTGATGGCGGGCACATGGCTTGGAATCAATGGGTTCATTGCAGTGGTCATGGCAGTTTCACTTTCTGTGTCAGACGCGCTTGGGCCACCGGTCGCACCCTGCCTTGGCAGACTCACGCCCAGACTTCCAGGTGGTTTTGCCGCAGCACGCGCCGGGCGGCCGTGAGGGTGAGCAAATCCCCCAGCCCGTGCTCGGAAAAATAGGCGTGGACACGGCTTTGCTCGCCCGGCGCCAGGGCGCCAAAGGCGTCGGTGATGCGCTGCAACATGTACAGGCTGTAGGGTGCGACCATGGCCTGCAGCTCGACGCCGCGCAGCGTAAAGCGGCCTTGGCCGATGGTGCGCACCTGGGGCTTGCCGCCGACCGGCGTGCCAGGGGCCAGATCGCCCTGCGCGCCCAACCAGGCATTGGTGTGGCTGACGATCATCTGCACTTCGGGCAGGTAGTCCTGCGCCATCAGACGCAGCACCGGGCCCAGGGTGGAAGGCACGGTGTCGGCGGGCGGCAGCGCAAATGCCATTGCAGGAAACTCTGGGGTGTCCGGGTCATTGGCCATCATCCGCTCGGTCCAGCGGAACACGCTGGGCGCCTTGCGCTTCATCAGGTCTGCGGGGTAGGGGTCGCGCCCCAGGTGGGCGAACAAATTGGCAATAAAGCCAAAGTCCGCCACCGTGGGCTGGCCTCCCAGCAGATAGGGCTGCTGATGGAAATGCGCGTCTAGCGCCAGCAGCAAGTCCTCGTAGGCGGCCTCCACTGCGGGCGCACTGCCTGCTGTGATGCCCAGCTTGGGCAGGTAGGCGCTAAGGTAGGCCATAAAACCGTCGAGCTGCTGCTCAATGGCCGGCTGCGCCATGCCCGCCGCGCGGTAGGCCAGACCGAACTCGTGGCGCAAAAAGGTCTCGTTGTAGGCGCGGTAAGTCCAGCGGTAGTGCATGGCCGCACGCACCTGCCCTTCACCACCAAACATGTCCAGCGCCAGCGCCACCAGGCGCTGCAAGGGCTGCGCGGGATAGACGCTAAAGCGGGCGTGGCCCTCGCGCTCCAGGTAGTCAATGATGTCGGCGGTGTCTTGCACCAGGGTGCCGTCGGCCAAGCGGACCACCGGGTTGATAAAACGCTTGACTGCGGGCATGACCTCGCTGGCGAACACCGGGTCGGTGGGCAGGCGTTCTACGTAGGGGATGCCTTGCTTGCGCAAGTAGCTGCGCACCTTGCCGGTGTACAGGCCCACGGGCGCACCAAACAGGGTGAGCGGCGCGCGCTCGGCTACCGGGGAGGGGGCTGGGGTCATGCTGCCTCTGGGCTCAGACGACCGGTGTCTGCGTGGCAGGCAGCGCCATGACAAAAAAACCGATGGCCACGGGCAACAACACCAGGCTGGCATAGTGCTCGGGTGGCCGGTGCGCCGGTTTGCGCGGGGACAGCCACCAGCGCACCACCAGCAGGCTGCGCTCCACAATCAGCAAAAACAGCACCAGCGGTGCGAGCATCTGGTAATGCCCGGCCACCGCCAAGACCAGCAGGCCCCACGAAATTTGGGTCGCACCCAGCCAGCCGAACACGCCAATGATCAGCTCGCGCTGCGCGCCCAACTGCAGCCCGCCGATTGATTCAGCGCCGCCATCGCGAAAAAAGTGGTGAATCAGCCCCGGAACCAGCGTGAGCACGCCCACCACGCCCAAAAACACCAAAGACCAGGGGTGGCCGGTGTAGTGATCAGCCCACAGGCCTTGCACCAGCGCGTTCACGGCCGCACCTGCAAAAAGCGCACGATGCGCCGGTCCAAGCCCCGTGCCACAACGTCCTTGCCGCTAAACAGGGTCAAAAAAGGCTTGTCGAAGGTCTTGAGCTTGGCCCATGCGGCACGGTTGAGCGGCACACCCGGGTTGTCGGGGGCGACAGCGATAAGCACCGGAAACTTGGCCGGGCCTTTTTCATAGGCGGGCGTGGGATAGGGCGCCCGGTACGCGCGGTAGGTCGCTGCGCTAATGGGTTTGGCGAAACCCGGCTTGAGCATCCACCACGGAAAGCGTGTCGCGCGGCTCATCAAGGTAGTCCAGAGTGTTAGAAACCAGTTGCTGCCGTCGCCCTGCGGCATGCCGCTGTGGGACACCACCACGCGGTCACAGCGTTCGGGAAAATGGGCCACCAGGTGCAGACCGACGGTGCCGCCCTGGTCTGGGCGGGACAGGCGGGTGTGCTGCAAGTCCATGGCCAGCAGCCACTGGAACATCCAGTCCAGATGGCGCGCCAGGGAGTAGCCGTCCTTGGACGCGGGTTTGTCGGAGCGGCCATGGCCCACCAAGTCCACGGCAATCACCCGCCGCCCGGTGGCAGCCAGTGGTGCCATCATGTGGCGGTGAAGGTAAGACCAGCTAGGGTTGCCGTGCGTCAGCACAATGGGCTCGCTGTCGAGGGTGCGAGGAATGTGCACGGCTTAGCGACCCACAAGAGAGATCAGGCTGGCCAAGTGCACCAAGGCCGCCACAAAAGCCAGCGCCAGCGCCACCCAAGCCCGTGGCCGCAAGGCCATGCCCATCACCACATGGGTGGGAAAAGAGAATGTCATGTCGGTTCCTGCCGTCTTGAAGGGGTGCACTTCGCGCAGCGCAGGGTGCCTGGCCAGCGCCATCATGTCGCGCCGGCTGCGGTAGCGCATGGCGCCCACCAGGTGCCAGCCCGGGTCGGGCGGTGTGTTCCAAGAGTCCACATAGCCACCCACCTTGCGCATCACCAGCATGGGGTGGCCGCCGTGGCGCAACAACACAAGCACAAAGCGTCGCCCGTACTCCTGCATCATCGCCAGACCCTGCACCGGCGCACCAGTGACCGGGTGCGGCACCTCGCCAGGCTGCACGCGCACCAGATTGCTCATGACAAACTCGCGCCCGTCATCGGCCTCCAAAAAAGCGCGCACCACGGCCGGGTCGGTGGTGCTGCCGGTGGGCGAGTCGGCTGTGTGGGCCAAAAAAGCGTCAATTTCGGCCTTGCTCAGGGGACCGCGCCAGTTGTCGTACCAGGCGCGAAACACCACATACAACGCCAAGGCCAGCGGCCAAGCCCACCACGCGCCGACCATCATGCGGCCTCCGGGCGGCACGCGCCGCTTGGCAGAGTTTCGGATTTGGCTAGGGCTTGGGCACTACGCGCCTGGGGCATGCACGCGTGGATGTGCCGGGCGACAAGCGGGGGCGAGGTATTCGTCAAAGAGTGGCTCCAATCTTATGGCACATTAAATGCCAATTGTAGAGTGGGTCAATCTAGGGTTTGCCCTAGCAGCGGCTGCCAAGGTGCTCGACGCAGCCTGTACCCGCCAAGTAAGAAGCCGCCTTGCGGCGGCCTCTTACAGAGGAGCAACAGTGTGCCGTTGTGGCTACTGCACCACTTGCGCCAGCTCTCCCCGGCTGTATTTGGCAGCCACCACGGTCAGGCTGTCGCCTTTGATTTTGGCGCCCTGGCCTTCGCAGCCGAATTCCAAGAAGCGTTGCTTGCAAATCTGCTTGGCGGCTTCGCGGGCCGGCTTGAGCCATTCGCGGGCGTCGAATTTGTCGGGGTTTTCCCACAAAAACTTGCGGCAGGCGGCGGTCATGGCCAGGCGGATGTCGGTGTCGATATTGATTTTGCGCACGCCAAACTGAATGGCCTTCTGAATCTCTTCCACCGGCACGCCGTAGGTTTCTTTCATCTTGCCGCCGTACTGGTTGATGATGGCCAGCAGGTCTTGCGGCACGCTGCTTGAACCGTGCATCACCAAGTGCGTGTTGGGCAGGCGGCGGTTAATTTCTTTAATGCGCTCGATGGCCAAAATGTCGCCAGTGGGTTTGCGGGTGAACTTGTAGGCGCCGTGGCTGGTGCCAATGGCGATGGCTAGGGCGTCGAGCTGGGTGCGTTTCACAAAATCGGCGGCTTGCTCGGGGTCAGTCAGCAGCTGGTCCATGGTCATCACGGCATCCGTGCCGTGGCCGTCTTCTTTGTCACCTTGCATGGTTTCAAGCGAGCCTAAGCAGCCGAGTTCGCCTTCCACCGTCACGCCACGCGCGTGCGCCATGGCCACTACCTGTTGCGTCACCTCGACGTTGTACTCGTAGCTGGCAATCGACTTGCCGTCGGCCTCTAGGCTGCCGTCCATCATCACCGAGCTAAAGCCCAGGTCAATCGCGCCCTGGCACACCGCCGGGCTTTGGCCGTGGTCTTGGTG
>JARXAU010000035.1 GCA_029865675.1 Rhodoferax sp. | reverse complement strand
GTGTACACCAAGATCTGCGCATTCACGCTTCGGCACGACCCCCTCCCCTAAAATCAATTGTTTTGCGCCCCGCCGCGCAGCCTCTTTGGAACCCCCCTCTGTGTCCTTCGCTTCCGAAACCCGCCGCCGCCGCACCTTCGCCATCATTTCCCACCCGGACGCGGGCAAGACCACGCTCACCGAGAAGCTCTTGCTGTTCTCCGGCGCAATCCAGATTGCCGGGTCGGTGAAGGCGCGCAAGGCCAGCCGCCACGCCACCAGCGACTGGATGGAGATTGAGAAGCAGCGCGGCATTTCGGTGGCGTCTAGCGTGATGCAAATGGTCTACCGCGACCACGTCATCAACCTGCTGGACACGCCGGGGCACAAGGACTTTTCGGAAGACACCTACCGCGTGCTCACCGCCGTGGACGCCGCGCTGATGGTGATTGACGCGGCCAACGGCGTGGAAGCGCAGACGCGCCGCCTAATTGAGGTGTGCCGCCAGCGCAACACGCCCATCATCACCTTCGTCAACAAAATGGACCGCGAGGTGCGCGAGCCGCTGGACATCTTGGACGAAATCGAGCGCGAACTCGGCATGCCCTGCGTGCCCATGACCTGGCCGGTCGGCCAGGGCAAGCTGTTTGGCGGCATCATCAACCTGCGCACCCAGGCCATGACGGTGTTTGAGAGCGGCAGCGAGCGCCTGCCGCAAGACTTTGACGCCATTGCCCTGTCGCACCCCCAGGCGCTGCAACAGCGCTTTGGCCATGAGTGGACCAGCGCGGTGGAAAGCATGGAGCTGGCCACCGGCGCATCGCCCGCCTGGGACCACGCCGCCTTTTTGGCGGGCAAGCAAACCCCGGTGTTTTTTGGCTCGGGCGTGAACAACTTTGGCGTGATGGAAGTGCTCGACGCCCTGGTGGACCTGGCCCCGGCACCGCAGAGCCGCACCAGCACCTTGCTGGTCAACAAGGCGCCGGTGGTGAAAGTCATGCAGCCCGAGGACGCGGCGTTCAGCGGCGTGGTGTTCAAAGTGCAGGCCAATATGGACGCCAACCACCGCGACCGCATTGCCTTTGTGCGCATGGCTTCGGGCAAGTACACGCCGGGCATGAAGCTCAAGGTCATGCGCACCGCCAAAGAGCTGCGCCCCACCAGCGTGGTCACCTTCATGAGCCAGCGCCGCGAGGCGGTGGAAGAAGCCTATGCCGGCGACATCGTGGGCTTTACTACCCACGGCGGCGTGCAGTTGGGCGACACGATTACCGACGGCAGCATCAACCTGCAGTACACCGGTCTGCCGTTTTTTGCGCCCGAGCTGTTCATGACCGTGGTGCTGCGCAACCCGCTGCGCACCAAGCAACTACAGCAAGGCCTGGCGCAGCTGGGCGAAGAAGGCGCCATTCAGGTGTTCAAGCCCGAAATGGGCGGCAATATGCTGCTGGGCGCTGTGGGCCAACTGCAGTTTGAGGTGGTGCAGCACCGCTTGAAGGGCGAGTACGACGCCGATATTCGCTTAGAAGGCTGCCAATACACCGGCGCGCGCTGGGTGACGGCAGACACGCCCAAAGAGCTGCAAGACTTTGTCAACGCCTACCCCCAGCGCATGGCGCGCGACGCGGCCAACACCCTGGCCTATTTGTGCACCAGCCCCTACGACGTGCGCCTGGCGCAAGAGCGCTTTCCCAAAATCCACTTCCACCCGCTGCGCGAGCACGCGGGGCTGGCGCTGGGTAGCGCGGGTTGAACCCGGTGCAGCCGGTGCGCACCGCGTCGCGCCAGGGTTTGCTGGCGATTTTTGGCTCCACGCTGTTTCAGCTCACGGGCGTGTTTATGCTTTCGCCGCTGCTGCTGTTGCTGCTGCGGCGCGCCGAGGTGTCCAACACCGTGGCCGGGCTGTTTGCCGCCACCTCGTGGCTGGGCATTTTCATCATCACGCCTTATGCATCGCAGCTCACGCGCCGCATGGGGCGCAGGCGGGCGTTGTGGCTGGCGTCCATCGTGCCGCTGCTTACGGCCTTCGGCTTTTTGCTGACCACTCGCCTGGAAATCTGGTTTGCGCTGGAGTTGCTCGCCAGCGTGGCCGGAGGGCTGCGCTGGGTGTTGGCCGAAGCCTTTATTGCCGAGTTCACCCCACCCCACCAACGCGGTCGCTACATCGGCGCCTATTCCGCCCTGATTGGCCTGACCTTTGTCATTGGCCCGGCGCTTTTGGCCTGGCTGGGCGACGGCAGCCCGTACGCGCTATGGGTGGTGATCGGCTTTTTGGTGGTGGGGCTAGCGTGGACTGCACTCGTGCCGCGCACCCCGCCGGAGCAGGACGCAGATTCAGCCCAAGTCGGCCTGGCCGGCCTGGGCCGCGCCGTAGCAGCGCACCCGGTCATCATGCTGGCAGGCTTTGTGGGTGGTTTTTTTGAGCTGGGTTTGTCGTCCATCTTGCCGCTCTACGGCCTCAACTTGGGCCTGCCCACGGGAGCGGCCACCTTGCTGGTGTCGGTCAGCGGCCTAGGCGGCATGGCGTTGGCGCTGCCCGGCGGCTTGCTGATTGACCGCCTGAAAAACCCGGCGCAAGGGCGGCGCACGCTGATGCTCGTGCTCGTCGCCCTGCTGCTGACTGCATCCATCGCCACCCTGGGCGTGCACAAAGCCCCGTGGCTGGTCTGGCCCGTGGCTGCGCTGTGGGGCGCAGCGGGAGGAAACTTGTACACCCTCACCATGACCGACATCAGCAGCCGCGAGACCGGCATCACCCTGGTCAACAGCACGGCGGTGCTGGTGCTGGCCTACACGCTGGGGGCGCTGGTGGCGTCGTCCGTATCAGGCGCGCTGATTGACGCCTCGCCAGGGGTGGGGTTTCCGCTGGTGTTGGTGATGGTGTCGGGGCTGGCGACGGCTGCGCTGGTGCGGGCGCGGCGTAAGAGGGATATTTGATTTAAACGGTCTAGCTTTATTGCCCACTCTCCCCCAACCCCACTCGCCCAGCGGGCGAGAGGGGGGCCAACAGCCGAATTTGGTTTCGTCGCGTCGGCTGGGCTACTACTGACGTGGTTCCCGTGGGTACGCCTGCGAGGTCTAGGAACGGCGCCGTCGCCGCGACGGCTTTCGGGGTTTGGGCCTAGTGGCATTTGGGAAAATTCCCGATTTGGGAAAATTCCCGGCTAGGCGCTGTCGCTACCAACTTCCACCGCCTTTAGCCAAAGGGCAGGTCCCGGTGGTGCCCTAGCTGGGGTGGAAAGGAGGCCGAGGAGATAGGGGGACAAACTCCGCCCCGCCGGGGCGCCGGTCGCGACCTACCCCACTTTGCTCAAGCGCTCCGCCATGCGCGTCTGCCACCCTGGCCCGGTAGCCTTCCATAGCGCGATCACATCGGCGGGCAATCGCAAAGAAATCAACTGACGGGGGTTGGCTGACACGGGTCTGCCGCCTTTGTTGACGCTTGCCCGCACCAGCATCTCGTCGGTGAGTTCGGGCAAATCTTCGTATTCCTCGGGTGCTACGGTATGCGCATCCACCCGGGCTAGGTCAGACGTCAAGGAGCGGCGCGATGCGCCTCTGTTCGCGGTCATTGGCTTTCCTCATGCTGAAAACATGGCGATCCGCGCCACGCGGTGCCTACCAGACAAGCACTATTCGACCTTCTAAACTACCGAAGCAGAGCATGCGCGTTTCGCCATAGTCCCTGCGCATGTCTTCTACTTCCAGCGTGACACCTGCGAAAACCAAAATGGCGTCTTGAAAGTTCAACCCACGCTCGGCCAGGGCCGCATCGCGCCTGGGGGATCGAAGGTGATTTTCACGGGTTATTGTAGATACAACAACATAGTGGATACGCGTTAGACGCCAATGGCGTTCAACAAGCTTCAGCGAACCGCTAAGCGTCCCTGAGCGTTGCTGTAAAAAAAGTCTCTGGCAACTTTTCGGTAGCCACCGCGCGCTGCACCGCAGGCCTCTGGCGCATGCGCGCCAGGTAGGCGCCCAGCGCAGGCAGGCTACTGGCCGGGCGTGCAAAGTTGCGCGTCCAGCAGCACAGCACAAATGCCATGCAATCGGCCGCGCTGTAGTCCTTGCCTAGCAGCCAGGGGCCAGCGCTTTTTTGCAGTTGTGCCACCAATTGATCCAGCATCGGCGCAATACGCGCTTCAGCGCGTGCGCGGAAATCAGCTTCCATTGCTTTGTCCACATAGCGTTCGGGATGAAGGTATTGCCGCAAATCAGCGTGCAAGGTGTTGGACAGCCAGGCCAGCCACTGGTAGCAAAGTGCGCGCGCCGGACTGCCCAGGCTGGGTACCAAATAGGCGTTGGGGTGTGTGTCGGCCAGGTGCAACAGGATGGCCGGGGTTTCGTACACCACCAGCGCGCCGTCTTCCAGCACGGGAATAAGCCCGTTGGGGTTGAGCTGGAGATAGGCGGCAGATTTCTGCGCGTTATTGGCGCGGTCCACCAGTTGCAGCGCGAAGGGAACGCCCAGTTCTTCGAGCAGGATGTGGGGCATCAAGCTGGCATCGCTGGGGTGGTAGTGGAGTTTGAGCATGGTTTTTCCTTTGCCTAAATGGAGATCATTATGCAAACCCTTCCAGCACGTTCACCACATTCACCCCTACCGCGTCCACGGCGTAGCCGCCTTCAAACACCAACGCCGTAGGCAAGCCCACAGCCGCCAGGCGTTCGCCCATACGCAGGTAATCGTCGCTTTGCAGCGCAAAGCCAGATATCGGGTCACCCGCAAAGGTGTCTACGCCCAAGGACACCACCAGCGCCTGTGCGCCAAAGCGCTTAATCGCCGCCAGCGCTACGTTTAGTGCTTGCGACCAACGCACGAAATCGGTACCACGCGGCAGGGGCAGGTTGAGGTTGGCGCCCAGGCCTGCGCCGGCGCCGGTCTCGTCGGCGTGGCCCAAAAAGAAGGGGTATTCGGTACGCGGGTCGCCGTGCAGGCTGGCAAAGAACACGTCGGGGCGCTCGTAAAAAATGGCCTGCGTGCCGTTGCCGTGGTGGTAGTCCACGTCCAGCACCGCCACGCGGGCCAGGCCGGTGTTGCGCAGATGCTGCGCGGCCAAGGCGGCGTTGTTGATAAAGCAATAGCCGCCAAAAAAGTCCGCCCCCGCGTGGTGGCCGGGCGGGCGGCTCAGGGCGAAGGCGGCGCGTGCGCTAAGGGCTACCTGCTGCGCCGCGCTCAAGGCGCATTCAGCGCCCGCCCGCGCAGCCAGCCAGGTGCCAGAGGTGAGCGGCGTGCCAGCGTCAAACGAATACAGGCCCATGCGGGCGGCAAAGTTGTCGGGCTCAATGTCGGTGCGAAAACTGCGCGTGGGCCAAACACTGGGCAGCGCGTCGTGCGCGGCATTAGCCGGGTCGATGGCCACCCATTGGCTCCAAGCAGTTTCTAGGAACTTTAGATAGCGCGGGCTGTGGATGGATTCCAGCACGGCGGCGCCAAAGGGCTGCGGGGCTAGCACCTCGCCCAACTGGCGTCGCTGCAGCTCTGCCAGTACCTGGTCAGCGCGGGCGGGCACTTCGTGGCACGGGACGAGGGCGCCACGGAACATCTCAAACTGGCCTTGGTGCAGGGCGTGATGGGGGTTAGAAAAAGTGATCATGGGTGGGGAGTTTGGTGTTTCGGGAGCTTACAGGCCCATAGTGGGCACACCAACATTCCATGTTCTTGACAAAGCAGGGCAAAAATACCCATGCCATTCATGTAACAATAATTTTTACTTTGAGTGAATGGAGCATTATGAAAACTTTCTTCACCAGCGCATGCTTGCTGGCATGCATAGTGGCGCACGCGGATGATTCGCCCTGGCGCCTCTATGCAGCGGGGGGAACGGCGACGGGCGGAGACACGGTGTTCAATGGAAGACTCATCGAAGACGAGACCAATAAAGTCACGCCATTTGAGATCAAACCAGGAACAGGCATCCCACTGCGATTGGGCGCGGAGTATCGCCTTTCGTCGACACTTTCTTTGCGCGGCAGCCTGGGGCGCATGGTCACCGATCCGATGGGCTACAACGCAAGCGCGACCTTCACCACCACGTCCACCGAAGCCATGGGCCTTTTTTTCCTGACCGACGCTTTGCGACTCGGCATAGGCGTTCGACAGTCCACCGCCGTGATGCAAGGCACTGGGTTGGCAGAAAACATGCCGTCCATAGGGGCATATACCGGCAAAAACGGGGCCGTGATCGAGGCGCAGTACCTTTTTTCTAACGATACTGCGCGCCCGAAAAGCCGCCAGCCCCAGGTTGGGGTAACGTTGCGCTTCGTGAGCGAATCCTTCCAGCGCAACGACCTGACCATGAACGGCGACCACTACGAGGTGGGGCTGGCGCTGTACTTTTAAGAGATCGTCAAGGTCCTATCCACTTTTAAAAAGGAACCCATCTATGCTGAAGAAATTTGTTTTTTGGGGCGCCTTGGTGGCGTGCCATGCAGTGGCCCATGCGGACGGTTCGCCATGGCGCGGCTATTTGGCGCTGGGCATTAGCGCTGGCGGCGATACCCTGGCCAAAACACAAGTCACCGACCGGCAGACCGGCCAAACCCAGCCCGTCGAACTGACGGCGGGCGGCGGGCTAGGGTCTTTCACCTTAGGTGCCGAATACCGGTTTAGCGAAGTGGTGGCGCTGCGTGCCAGCGGCTCGTATGGACGCGAGGGCAGCACCCAGTATCAGAAGGGCACCTTCAACTCTGACACCCAGCGCTACGAGGGTGGCTACAGCTACGACGGCGGGCTGACCTTCACCACACTGGCGTCTGAGGTCACTTGTTTCTTCAGCGTCACGCCCGCACTTCGCATTGGCCTAGGCGCCCGGCAATCGGTGGGCGAGCTGTCCGGTACGGGAACCCTGGCGGCGCTGACAAACACCGGCAGCTACAGCGCAGCGCCGGGCACGGTGGTGGAACTGCAATATCTGTTTGGTAAGTCGAATCGCCATTCAGAAGAAGGTGAGCCCGCGTGGGGCATCAACCTGCGGGCGGTGCGCGAAACGTTCACCAACAAGGGCACAGAGTTCAATGCCGACCATGTGGGCATTGGGTTGATTGCCTACTTTTAGTTTGCGCGCACCCCGGTGCGCTGGGCGCTCCAGCACAAGGTGTCGCTAGCGCGCCAACACCCCCGCCAAGGCCACACCCGTGTGCGTTCCCAGGCGCACCACATCTTCGGGCGTGGCCGCTGCTACCACGCGCCCGCCGCCCTTGCCACCCTCGGGCCCCAGGTCGAGCACCCAGTCAGCCTCGGCAATCACGTCCAAGTCGTGCTCGATGACCACCACGCTGTGGCCGCCGCGCACCAGGCGGTGCAGCACGTGGATGAGTTTTTCCACATCGGCCATATGCAAGCCCACAGTGGGTTCGTCCAGCACATAGAGGGTGTGGGGCGCCTTGTTGCCGCGCTTGCCAATGTCGTCGCGCACCTTGCTCAGCTCAGTCACCAGCTTGATGCGCTGCGCCTCACCACCACTGAGCGTGGGTGAGGGCTGGCCCAGGGTGAGGTAGCCCAGGCCCACGTCCTTGAGTAGCTGCAGCGGGTGGGCGATGACGGGCATGGCGGCGAAGAAGTCGACCGCTTCGTCCACCTCCATTTGCAGCACGTCGCCAATGTTTTTGCCGCGCCAGGTGACCGCCTGGGTTTCGGGGTTGAAGCGCGCGCCCCGGCAGGTTTCGCACAGCACTTTCACGTCGGGCAAAAAGCTCATGCCGATGGTGCGTATGCCCTGGCCTTCGCAGCCAGGGCAGCGGCCCTCGCCGGTGTTAAAGCTAAAGCGGTTGGCCGCGTAGCCGCGCGCCTTGGCCTCTAGGGTGTCGGCAAAGAGTTTGCGGATGGTGTCCCAAAAGCCGATGTAGGTGGCCGGGCAGGAGCGCGGGGTTTTGCCAATCGGGGTTTGGTCCACTTCAAGCACGCGGTCTATGGTCTCAAAGCCGCTGACGCTGCTACAGCCAGTCCAGCGGATTTTTTCGCCAGCATCGAGCGCGTCGCGGCCGGCCTTGGTGCTGCGCTTTTGTACGCCTATTTGCACATTGGCCAGCAGCACGTCGCGCGCCAAGGTCGATTTGCCGGAACCCGAGACGCCGGTAATGGCGACCAAGCGTTGCAGGGGAATGTGGGCGGTGACGTCTTGCAGGTTGTGGAGCTTGGCGCCGGTGACGGTGAGCCAGTCGATCTTTGTGTAGGCCGGTTTTAGGGATTGCACGTTTGCTGTGCCCGCAGCGCCGGGACCTGGGGCGGGCTCCTCATGGTGCGAGCACAAATCGTCACCCGCCCCAGGCCCCGGCGCTGCTGCGTCGGTGTGCTTGGGTGAGCCTGCGGTTGCCGCGTTCTCGTAGTCGCGTCCGGCT
>JARXAU010000214.1 GCA_029865675.1 Rhodoferax sp. | reverse complement strand
GTGTCGCCCACCATCAAGGTGCGTTCGGGCGTTACGCCCAGTTCGGCCATCAGCTCGTGGAGCATGCGCGGATGGGGCTTGCCCGCCGTCTCGTCCGCCGTTCGCGAGGCGTGAAAAAGATCTTTGAGCGCGACGTGGCCCAGGGCCTGGTCCAGGCCCCAGCGGGTTTTGCCTGTGGCTACCGTCAAAAAATGCTGGCGCTGCTTGAGCGCGGCCAGCATGTCCACGATGCCAGAAAACAAGGTGATGTCGTTTTGGTGCAAAGAGTAGTGGTGCTTGTAGCGCTCACCCAGCAGGGGGTACTTTTCTCGGGGCACATCGGGCGCGGCATGGGCCAAAGCCTGCGCCAGGCCCAGGCCAATGACGTAAGACGCGTCCCTGTCGCTGGGCATCGTGCCACCGACGTCGGCCACGGCCAGCTGGATGCAGCGGACAATGATGGCCGTGGAATCAAACAGCGTGCCGTCCCAGTCAAAGGCAATCAGGTCAAAGCGCCGGGCGCGCTCGGCGGGTTTATGCAAGGTCATGGGCAGGTAGGACGACGCGCAGGGCGTCGGAAGTTGGGATTGGAATGGGTGTGCCCCCAGGTGCAGAAGGCGCAGGGCCTAAAACTTTGGCCTGCGGCAGCACGGCGTGTAGAAACTGCGCCAATTCGGCGGGCAGTGCGGCGTGAAGCTCCAACCGTTGTCCCGTAGCGGGATGGTCGCATTGCAGGCGACATGCATGCAAAAACATGCGCTTGAGCGACATTTCACCCGGCGCACGCGCCAACGACTTGTTACGCTCGAAGTCGCCATATTTGTCGTCGCCCGCAATCGGCATGCCCTCAGAGGCCAAGTGAACCCGAATTTGGTGGGTGCGACCGGTCTTGATCGTCACCTCCAGCAGCGAATAGGGCTGCGCCGCGCCCACGGGCGAAGTCGTATTGACTTTCACCAGCGTCAGGGACTGCATGCCGTCAGGGTCGTCCTTGGACACCACTTTGACGCGGCGCTCCCCTTCGCCCTGGCCCGACACGGCGTCCAGCAAGTACTTGTGCAGCGGCTTGTCCAGCACCTTCTTATTCGAAGGCCAGCGGCCCAGCGCCACGGCCAGGTAGGTTTTTCCCGTTTCCCGGTCACGAAACTGGGCTTGCAAGTGCTTGAGCGCGCTGCGCTTCTTGGCCACCAACAAGATTCCACTGGTTTCCCGGTCCAGGCGGTGGACCAACTCCAAAAACTCTGCCTGGGGCCGGGCCATGCGCAACTGCTCTATCACCCCAAAACTCACGCCCGAGCCCCCGTGCACCGCCACTCCGGCGGGCTTGTCAATGGCCAAAAAATGGGCGTCCTCAAACAAGATATCGAATAGCTTGGCGGGCACCGAGCGCGCCTGCTCTGTCATGGCCTGCGCTTTGTCCGCAGCGCGCTCAGACACCCGCACCGGCGGCAGGCGCAGCACGTCGCCGACCTGCAAACGGGTGTCGGCGCTGGCGCGGCCTTTGTTGACCCGTACTTCACCACTGCGGATGATGCGGTAAATGTGTGTCTTGGGCACGCCCTTGAGGTGGCGAACCAGGTAGTTGTCCAGGCGCTGTTCGCTGCCGTTTTCTTGCACCGTGATCCACTGCACGGCAGTGCCTGGCAGCAACGGCGCTGGCAGATCGTGCGGCGTGGGATTGACCCCTATAATGTGTTTCACTAGCGCTTTGCTGTAAGTGGTTGATTTGTTTGGAGTTTAGTCCACGCCCACCCAAAGCCGCGCTAGCCGGTCGATGCCGCCTTGCTGCATTGCTTTCAAATCCCCCGCCAGATGCGGTGGATGGCAAGCACACAACACGGTCAAGCCGAAGAATTGAACCCCTGATACGGAATACCCAAAACCTCCAGGCCCCACGGGTCTGGAGGCGGAATGAAACGAGATATTTGTGTTGATCCCCTTGATAAACATGTGCCTGCGGAGCGTTTTCGCGCCGTTTACCGGCACGTCTTGGGCTTCGCTCAACGGCTGCTGTGCGCCCATCGCTGCACGGCGGGCGTCCAAAACACATACCCATCCTCTCGTCTGCATCCCTGCGCCTACGCTTCGTCACCTTGTGTGAACCGAAGTTCTCCGGCAATTCCCCCTCAGTTCAGTTTTTTGGTCTAGGCGTCGTTAGCCCATTTTGGGCAGCTGACAACTGAAAAAGGATGCACTCCATGAAACGGATGCTAATCAACGCCACCCAGGCAGAAGAACGCCGCCTGGCTATCGTCGACGGACAAAAACTACTCGACTACGAAATCGAAATCGAAGGGCGCGAACAGCGCAAGGGCAATATCTACAAGGCTGTGGTCACCCGGGTTGAGCCTTCACTAGAGGCCTGTTTCGTGGACTACGGTGAAGACCGCCACGGTTTTCTGCCCTTCAAAGAAATCTCCAAGCAGTATTTTCAGCAAGGCGTGGCCGTCAACAACGCCCGCATCCAAGACGCCATTCGCGAAGGCCAGGAACTACTGGTGCAAGTGGAAAAAGAAGAGCGCGGCAACAAGGGCGCGGCGCTAACCACTTTTGTGTCGCTGGCCGGGCGCTACGTGGTGCTCATGCCCAACAACCCCCGTGGCGGTGGCGTGAGCCGCCGCATCGAGGGCGACGACCGCGCAGACCTGAAAGAAGCGCTGGACCAGCTCGAATACCCCAACGGCATGTCCATCATTGCCCGCACCGCCGGCATTGGCCGCAGCGCGCCTGAGCTGCAATGGGACCTGAACTACCTGCTCAAACTCTGGAACGCCATCGACGGCGCCTCCAAAGGGGGCAAAGGCGCCTACCTGATTTACCAAGAGTCCAGCCTGGTGATCCGCGCCATTCGCGACTACTTCAACCACGACATTGGCGACATCCTGATCGACACCGACGATGTGTACGAGCAAGCGCAGCAGTTCATGGCCCACGTCATGCCAGAGCATGCAGCCCGCGTAAAGCGCTACCGCGACGACGCGCCGCTGTTTAGCCGCTTCCAGATTGAGCACCAGATCGAATCGGCCTACGCCCGCACGGTGCAACTGCCCTCCGGCGGCGCCATCGTGATCGACCACACCGAGGCGTTGGTGAGCGTGGACGTGAACTCGGCACGCGCGATCAAAGGCGGCGACATCGAAGAAACCGCCACCCGTACCAACTTGGAAGCCGCTGACGAAGTAGCGCGCCAGATGCGCTTGCGCGACCTGGGCGGCCTGATCGTGATCGACTTTATCGACATGGAAGAAAGCCGCAACCGCCGCGAGGTGGAAAGCCGCCTGCGCGACGCCCTGCGCCAGGACCGCGCCCGCGTCCAGTTTGGCACCATCAGCAAATTCGGCCTCATGGAAATGAGCCGGCAACGGCTAAGGCCTGCGTTGTCAGAAGGCGCGTCCATCCCCTGCCCGCGCTGCGGTGGTTCCGGCCACATCCGTGACACCGAATCCAGCGCACTGCAGATTCTGCGCATCATCCAGGAAGAGTCGCTCAAGGACAACACGGCCTCCGTCCTGTGCCAGGTGCCGGTAGACGTGGCTTCGTTCCTGCTGAACGAAAAGCGCACCGAGATCGCCAAGATTGAGCTCAAGCAGCGTATCAACGTGCTGATGGTGCCCAACAAGACGCTGGAGACGCCCAACTACAAGCTTGAGCGCCTGAAGCACGACGACCCGCGCTTGGACCACATCGAAGCCAGCTACAAAATGGCCGACGACATGGAAGAGGCCACCGGAGTGACCCGCCGCTCGCAAGAGCCGACCAACAAGCAAACGCCCATCATCAAAGGCGTGCTGCCCGACGCACCGGCTCCCCAGGCGCCCGTGAAGCTTGAAGCACCCAAGCCGGTGCCCGTCGCTGTGCAGGCGCCCGCTCCCCTGGCAGCGCCAGTGGCTGCACCCACAGGCCTGTTCGGCTGGATCAAGGGCCTCTTTGGCGCACCTGCCACCACCCCTGCAACCCCTGTTGTTGTCGCCCCCGTGAAAACCGAGGAACGCCGCGATGGCCGTCCTCCTCGCGAAGGTGGACGCGACGGCGCCCGCGGCGGTCGCGGTGGACGGGGCGGCGAGGGCCGTGGCCCGCGCAGCGAAGTCCGCGCCGATGGCAGCCGCAACGAGCCCCGTGCGGAGGGTCGCGGCGAAGGCCGTGGCGAACCACGGGGTGACGCCCGCGCCGAATCGCGGGGTGGCCGTGGTGGACGTGGCGGTGAACGCGCCGAGCGCGGAAGCGAGCGCGGCGCCCAGCGTGACCGTTTTGAGGCAGAAAACAAAGGCAGCAGCCCGGAGATGGACGCGGTTGGCGTGACCGGCGACGCCGAGGCACCCCGCCAAGAGCGTGCACCCCGCAGCGAGCGTGGTGGCCGTGGCCGCACCGGCGAGCGCAGCAATGAGCGCATGGACAGCGGCGAACGCCAAGAACGCAGCACCGAACCCGCCGCAGATGCGGGCAATGGCGAAGCCGCAATCAGCGAGCGCGAACCCCGCGAAGGCCGCTCACGCGGTGGCCGTGGTCGCCGCAACGACCGTGGCCCACGCACCGAAGACGGCAGCAGCGAAGCCAACGGCGCAGCCGCACCTGAAGCTTCTGGCAATACCGAAAGCGCACCCGAGGGCGGCACCAGCGAAGCCCAGGAAGGCCGCGAATCCGGCCAGCGCCGCTCGCGGGACCGCTATGGCCGCGACCGGGGTGAACGCGGTGGCCGGGGCGACCGCAATGATGCAGCGCCCCAGTCCGGCGCAGCGCCGGGCGAGGAAAGTCAGGAAGTCGAGCACGAGGTGCGCGCCTCTTACTTCACCCAGCCCGCCGCCACACCGGTCGCCAGCACATCTGTGACAGAAGCGTCGGCACCGTCTGCCACTGCGGCAGCAGAAGCCACGTCGGCTGAACCTACAGGCATCGCTTCGCCTGCACTGCCGGTCGAAGCTGCACCTGCAGCTCCAATGCCGTACAAGGTGGACGCCTCGGTACCCGCAAGCCCGGCAACCGCAGCCACTGTGGCCGCCATGCCCCTGGTTTCGGACTACGCTTTGCCGGTCGAGAGTCTGCAAGCCGTGGCCCAGACCTCAGGGCTGCAATGGGTCAATTCCGATCCGGCGCGCATTGCGGCAGTGCAAGCGGCTATTGCAGCCGAAGTGCCTGCGGCGCACACGCCGCGCGAGCGGCCCGCGCCGATAACCGTTGATGCTGGACCCCTCGTTTTGGTGGAAACCAAACGCGACTTGCGTAGCCTCGACTTGCCTTCGATTCAATAGGCGAAGTGACAAGCGACGTCTGGGTGCCGTTTTGGCACCCAGACGGTGCAAACCCAAAGGGCATTTAAGTGCCCTTTTTTTGCTTTGCGGTTTCCCGCTAGTGCAGGGGGGTAGGCGTAGAACGGCTGCCGAAACTGCTCCAGCGTTTATCGATGAAACTTTGAAGACTTTGAATGCCAGGGCGCGTCGCAAGGTTCCGCACCGGGGTTGAAGGCGCCACCGGGCCGGTGTTTGGCTGGGGCTTAACTCCCGCGATGTGCCAGCGCATCCAGCGCCCGCTGCGCGTCTCGCTTGAGCTCAAAGTCACTTGCAAGCGCTGCAGATTGGCGCAGCAAGTGTTGTGCTTTCCCCCACAGCCCCAAACGGGCGCACATGACACCCGCCAGATACTGCAACTGCGCGTCCCTCGGGTCGGACATCTGTGCGCTCTCAATACGCGCCAACCAAGCAGCCTCCGGCGGGTCGTTGTGCGCACCTAAGCCAGACTCCAAGGTACGGACCAACGCGAGGCGCTGCGCGGGCGTCAGGGTGGTCGGTCGTTCAACCATCAGCGCCCAAACCGGCAGCAGCCAAAGGCGCGACTGCGCAGCATCACCGCCCGAGGCCAGCCAATGGCGCGCGGCCCCCAGAGCGACGTCGGGCATGGCCCGTTCGGCAGGGTCCAGCGTATTCCAGGCCTGGGTGATCTGGCTTGGCTGCTTGCCCGCCAAAACAAGTTCTAGTGCCAGAGCACGCATGAGGCTCAAGCCACTGGACTTTGCGAAGGCGTTGTGCTTGACCAAAAGGCGTATGGTCTCCAGTGCCTGGCCGGTTTCGCCTTGCATGCGTGCAACGCGAAAACGCAGCCGCAGCGCCACCGTGCGGCGGGCTGCGCCCTGGGGCAGCCCGTCAAGCCACTGCATCGCTGACGCCGCATCGTGGTCATCAAGCGCCCACCGAGCAGCACGCAAAAAGAAGCCCTCCTGGGCGCTTGCACCATCCGGGCGGTACAACATCTCACTAGCTTGCTGGAAGTGCTCATCACGCAAGGGCCGATCCTGCAGGGCATGCGCACTCTCTGCGGCAAGCAAATGCAGCATGGCTTGCAAACGGGCGTTGCTGCGGGCCGAATCCTCTTCCGAGTCAGGGGCAAGTTGCAGCGCCAGTGCATGTTCAGCGGCCTTGCGCGAACGCACGAAGCGCCCGGCTGTTAAATGCGCCAACGCATCTACCAAAGACGCATGTACCAATCGCTCGCGCTGCTGCGCACGCCAACGCCGTGCCTGCGCCGGGATGCTGGCAAAAGTTGCAAACCCACGCAACGCCAGATGCAAGACAAGAAAGCCCACCACCAAGACCAAAAGCACCAAATTCAAAGACAGGTCGATGCGCCAAGGCGGCCAAAACAAGGTCACGGTGCCTGGGTTGCCTGCGGCAAACAAAGCGCTGGCAGACGCCACACCAAACAGCGCCATCAACCACAGAACGGCACGCATTCTCTAACGTCCCGCCGCCGCTGTGGATAGGGCGGCCAGTGTCTCTTCGATCCGGGGCACTTCCAACAGGCGCATCCTGTCCTGCAACTGCTGCAAGACCAGGGCCGCAGTCTGGGTTTTTCGTGATGCGGGTGCAAAGTAACGGGCCAGCAAACTGGAGGCGCTTGCCAAGTCAGCACGCGCCGGTTCGATCTGGCGCGACATTAAGCCAACGCGGGCATTGAGAATGCGCAACTTGAAGTTCTCCCGCAGGAA
>JARXAU010000205.1 GCA_029865675.1 Rhodoferax sp. | reverse complement strand
CCTGGGGACAACGCATACTGAGTAAAAAAATCCCTGAATTTCTAAGAATGCACCCGGGCGTAGAGCTTGAGCTCATCTTGTCGGACCGAATGATGGATCTTGCACACGAACGAATCGATGTTGCATTTAGATGGAGTACCTTACAAGACAACAGGGAGCTGTACACGAAAACGGTAACCATCATCGAATGGCTGCTAGTGTGCGCACCTCAGTACATCGCGCTACATGGTGAGCCGATGCGTCCCGAAGACTTAGAAAACCATTCCTGCTTGTTTTATTGGAAAAACACGTCGGACGATTGGTGGGTGTTAGAGCTTGGTCCAGAACTCAAACGTGTCAAAGTCAAAAGTCGTTACCACGTCGATAATCCCGAAGCTGTCTTAGAGGCATGCATGCAGGGCTTGGGCGTCGGCTTGTTGCCTGCGTATCTTTGCAAAGATGCAGTTCTTGATGGCACGTTGTTGAAAGTTTTACCCGAATGGATACCCAGAACAAGATTCGGCAACCAAATCGCTGCGGTAACACCTCCGGACAGAATGAGGGTGTACCGAAACAAGGTTTTTATTGAGTTTGTGCAACTCTAACTGGGCGGGTGTCGAAGGACAGTTTATGGCCGTCCGCCAGAGCTGCCCAAGCCACAAAAGTCGCCGCCGCGAACCTCATCTATAGGCGTCCATAAGCCCGCCAGCGCTCATCCGTAACCCCTGGCAAAAGCACTAAAAGTAAACAGGAGCCGATCCAGTGCAAGCCAGTAGACTCCCAAGGGCAGTAACTCCCAAAATGCGAGAGACACCTTGCGAATGAAAAATGCATTTCTTTTAGCGCTCACCTTGCTTGCCACCAGCGCGTTGGCCGACTGGCTCAAGGTGGGCGAAACGGATGAGGGCAACTTCTACATAGACCCCGCATCGGTACGGCGGGATGGCCACTTGCGCCAGGTGTGGGAGTTGACCGATTTGACGCGGCGTGATGAAAGCGGCGAGTTATCGCGGCGTACCCGGGTGCAATATGACTGCAAACGGGGCCAGACCCAGGTGCTGTCAACCAGCACCCATTGGGAGCCTATGGCTGCTGGCAAAACACTGGTTTCGGTCGTCCATAAGGGGCACTGGAAAGAAGTGCCGCCCGACACCGCGTACGCGGAGGCATTCAAAATAGTATGTGCCCCATAGGCGCAAAGGCCTGCTTTGCAAAGGCCGGGCTCGCGCTGAAGCAGCCAAGGCTTGCGCCGTGACGACCGCCCAGAGGCATTCGCCCTCGCCCCTGCCCGTCCTGTATTCCTTTCGCCGTTGCCCCTACGCCATGCGCGCGCGTCTGGCTTTGCTGTCAGCGGGGCAGGCGGTGGAGCACCGAGAAATTGAGCTCAAAAACAAACCCGACGCCATGCTGAAATCCTCGCCCAAAGGGACGGTGCCTGTGCTGGTTCTGGCAGATGGAATGGTGCTGGACCAAAGTCTGGACATCATGCGCTGGGCTTTGATGCGCAATGACCCGCAAAACTGGCTACCGACCGACGAAGCAAGCCAGCAACACACCAGCACCTTGATTACGCAAAACGATGGCGAATTCAAGTTCCATCTGGACCGCTTCAAATACCCGTACCGCTACGGCCTGCCCGACGGTGTGGCGCATCGGGAATTGGCGCGGGGTTTTTTGGCGCAACTTCAAACGCGGCTTGCGCAGGGCGGCTTTTTGAGTGGCACGCGCTTTGGGCTTGCGGACGCTGCCATCGCGCCTTTTGTGCGCCAGTTTGCGCACACCGACACAGTGTGGTTTTCAGCCCAGGCTTGGCTTGGTTTGGCGCAGTGGCTGGCGGACTTTGAAGCCTCTGCCGCGTTTGCGCAGGTGATGGAAAAACACCCGGTCTGGCCGGGTGGTGCGCCTAACTTGGCGACAAGGGAGCGCTAAACGCCGCGTTGGGCGAGCCAGCGGGTGTGCTCAGCACACAAAGCCGAACGGCGGAACCGAAAGAGCGCTGGACCCGCAAGTTGTGAAGCTTCAGTCAAAAAAGTCGTTCAACCACGACTTGTGGGGCTTGCGCTGGTAACGCTGTCCGTCGCGATAGTCGGAATCTTTGAAGTCGGGTTGGCGCTGATGGCTTGGCGAGTAAGCAGGTACCGTGGCGGCGGCGGCACTGGCCGACCGTTCCAGCAACTTATCGAGCTCGCCCCGATCAAGCCAAATGCCACGGCAAGCGGGGCAGTAGTCAATTTCGACGCCTTGTCTATCGGTCATCACCAGGGTGGTGTCAGGGCAGTTGGGGCATTTCATGTTTCTCTCCAAGAATGGCAATTGCGGGTGTGCAAAACGACACAAGATTGTGCTTCTGTTGCCGAAGCCCCCACGGCCCACGGGAAACTCGCGCAGCTCGCGCAACTACATGCCCCAGCCTTGTGCAGCGAAACCGTCTGCAAGGTATTCGGTTGAGCCGCAGGTTCACAAGGGCACTACCATCGAGGTCGATTCATTTCTGAAAATTAAGATGATTGGCGGCTTACATTTCTAATAAATCTGACCATGAGCGCACCCTTTAACTACAAGCACCTCTACTATTTTTGGGTCGTTGCCAAGGAGGGCGGCGTCTCCCGTGCGGCGGAGAAATTGGGCATGGCCGTGCAAACGGTCAGCGCCCAGGTGCGTGAGCTAGAGCGTTCGCTCGGCTGTGCACTTTTGAAGCCGTCCGGGCGGGGGCTGGTGCTGACCGAGGCCGGACAGGCGGCCATGCACCAGGCGGATTTGATTTTCCACTTGGGCGAAAACTTGCCGGTCTTGGTCCGCGACGCTGCCAGCGCGCCAGCGGTGCGCTTGGCCGTGGGCATCTCCGACGGCCTGCCCAAGCTGGTGGTGCGGCGCCTGCTGCAGCCGGTCATTGCGGAGCCACACTTGCGCTTGTTGTGCCACGAGGGCGAATTTGATGATTTGCTGGGCGATCTCGCCTTGCACCGGCTCGACGTCGTGCTCTCGGACCGCCCTGCACCAGCCAACCCGCATATCAAGCTGTACAGCCTCGCCGTGGGCGCCTCGGCCGTCGCCTGGTATGGCACGCCCGCGTGGTTGCAAGTTGCCAGCCGCGACTTTCCGCACAGCCTGGCAGAGGTTCCCGTGCTGCTGCCCACCAGACACAACGTCGGGCGAGACCGGATCGACCACTGGTTTTTGCAACATGGCATTCGGCCACGCATCGTTGGTGAGTTTGAAGACAGCGCCCTGCTGAAGACCTTTGGTGCCAGTGGCATGGGCGTTTTCCCGGCGGTGCAGTGGGTCCACGATGACCTGCTGGCCCATTACGCAGTGCAATATCTGGGTCCGTGCGACGGAGTTACTGAACACTTCTATGCCATCGGAACGTCAAAGAAGGTGCAGCACCCGCTGGTGCAGCGCTTGCTACAAGCAGCGCCGTAACAAGCGGCGCCGTAACAGGCAGCGCCGTAACAAGCGCCCGGTTCAGCCCTTTGGTGCAGGTTTGGCAGTGCGCACGCTGATTACCATGGTTAGCACCAGAATGCCAACGACCACACCCAAAGAAAAAAGCACCGGGATTTTGTAGAAGTCAACAATCACCATCTTGGTACCAATAAACACCAGGATTGCTGCCAAACCGTAGTTGAGCAGGTGAAACTTGTTGGCCACGGCGGCCAGGAGAAAGTACATGGCACGCAGCCCCAAAATGGCGAACACATTGCTTGTGAGCACGATAAAAGGGTCGCTGGTGATGGCAAATATGGCGGGAATGGAGTCCACCGCAAAGATCACATCGGTGAGCGCAATCAGGCAAATCACCATGAACAAGGGTGTCGCGATTTTTTTGCCGTTTTCAACCGTCCAAAAGTTCTCACCGTCGTAGTTCTCGCTCACTGGCAAAAACTTGCGCAGCAGTTTGAGCGCGGGGTTGTTGTCCAGATCGGATTCGTGGTCTGCGGCGATCCACATCTTGATGCCCGTCAAAATCAGGAAAGCACCAAACACGTACAAAATCCAGTGGAACTCGGCCAACAACCAGCCCCCCACCAGAATCATGATGGTGCGCAGCACGATGGCGCCAACAATGCCAATCATCAGCACCCGTTTTTGAAACTGCGTGGGCACCGCAAAGTAAGTGAAGATCATCAAAAACAGGAAGATGTTGTCCACCGCCAATGATTTTTCAATCAGATAGCCGGTCAGAAACTCCAGCGACTTGGTGGTGGCGATTTCATCAGAGCCAGTGCCGTCTTTAACCGCCCACCAGAACAGGCCGTTGAACAAGAAGCTCAGAGCAATCCAGACCAGCGACCAGTTCAACGCCTCCTTGACCCCAATGTCGTGCGAGCCTTGCTTTTTAAGCACGACAAAGTCAACAAACAGCGACACAAGCACGATGCCGACGAAGGTGGCCCATAGCCATAAAGGGGCAATTGTTTGCATACATTCCTCTTGAGTGACGTCGGTGCAATGTCCGACGGGTTGTAGAACGGGTCAGGCTGCCGACACGCTAGCGCGGCAACAGAGGACCAAGTCTAGCGGGATAATTCACTATTTTTCTGAATTAATTTTCATTAAGGTTCGTAAAAAATGGAGTGTTTTCTCGAATTTGCCTGCTGACCTGCAGTCCGGCGGACGTTGACGCCCCAGTGGCGTTTGCGTTACTGACAGAAAAACACCCGGTCTGGCCGGGTGTTGCGAGTGAACTGGCGCGGCCAGCGCGAAAGGCACATCCTCAGGCGATGCGCGCCTTGGCTACGGCGTACTCGCGTTTGAGCTGAGCCACAAAGTCTGCAGTGGTCTGCACCTGGGTAATCGCGCCAATGCCCTGGCCGCAGCCCCAGATGTCTTTCCAGGCCTTGGTTTTGTCGCCGCCAAAGTTCATTTTGCTGGGGTCGCTTTCGGGCAAATTGGCCGGGTCCATACCGGCGTTGCGGATGCTGGGCGCCAAGTAGTTGCCGTGCACGCCGGTAAACAGGTTGCTGTAGACGATGTCGTCCGAGTCGCTGTCCACAATGCTTTGCTTATAGGCCTCAGACGCACGCGCCTCTTGGGTGGCAATAAAGGCCGAGCCGATGTAGGCAAAGTCCGCGCCCATAGCCTGGGCGGCCAGCACCGCGTCACCGGTGGCAATCGAGCCGCTCAGCGCCAAGGGGCCATCAAACCACTGACGGATTTCCTGGATCAGGGCAAACGGGCTTTTCACACCCGCGTGCCCCCCGGCGCCCGAGGCCACAGCAATCAGGCCGTCTGCGCCTTTTTCAATCGCCTTGTGCGCGTGCTTGTTGTTAATGATGTCATGCAGCACCACGCCGCCATACGAGTGGGCAGCAGCGTTGATGTCTTCACGCGCGCCCAGGCTGGTGATGATGATGGGCACCTTGTACTTCACACACAAGGCCATGTCGTGCTCCAGCCGATCGTTGCTCTTGTGCACGATCTGGTTGATGGCAAAAGGCGCAGCGGGCGCGTCGGGGTGCGCTAGGTTGTAGGCGGCCAGGGTTTCGGTGATTTCAATCAGCCACTCTTCGAGTTGCTCCGCCGGTCGGGCGTTGAGCCCGGGCATGGAACCCACCACGCCCGCAATGCACTGGGCAATGACGAGTTGGGGGGTGCTGATGATGAACAGGGGCGCACCAATCACCGGGAAGGGCAGATGCGCCAGGGCGGCAGGGAGTTTAGACATGGGGTGATTCCGATACGAAAAAATTAAAACGCGTCCAATGCCAGCGCGGTCACGCTGTCCGCGCCTTCGACAATGCTGTCGCGCAGGCCTTGGGCCTTTGTGAGAATGTGGTCGGCGTAAAAACGCGCCGTCACCACTTTGGCCTGCATAAAGGCCACTTCCTTGCCATCGGCCACTGCCTGTTGTGCCACCATCAAGGCGCGCGCCATTTGCCAGCCCGCCATCACATTGCCCGCCAGCATGAGGTAGGGCACGCTGCCCGAGAACACGGCGTTCGGGCTGGCCTTGGTGTTGCCGGCCACGAACTCGATCACGTCTACCAAGGCGGCGCGCGCCGTGTCCAGGCGCTGGGCCACGGCCAGGGCGTCTGGCGTGCCGCTGGCGCGCAGATCGGCCACCGTGACCGCAATTTGCGCCGCAATCGCCTTGGCCGCTTGGCCGCCGTCGCGCGAGGTTTTGCGCCCCACCAGGTCGTTGGCTTGGATGGCGGTCGTACCCTCGTAAATCGTCAAAATTTTGGCGTCACGGTAGTACTGGGCTACGCCGGTTTCTTCGATAAAGCCCATGCCGCCGTGCACTTGGATTGCCAGCGAGGTCACTTCCAGGCTCATCTCGGTGCTATAGCCTTTGATCAGTGGCACCATGAACTCGTAAAAAGTCTGGTGCTCTTTGCGCGCCTGGGCGTCAGGGTGGTGGTGCGCCACGTCAAAGGCAGACGCCGCCACGCTGGCGAGCGCGCGGCAGCCCTGCACATAGGCGCGCATGGTCATGAGCATGCGGCGCACGTCGGGGTGGTGGATGATGGGGGCGCTGGCGTTCATAGACCCGTCCACCGGGCGGCTTTGCACCCGGTCGCGGGCAAAACTGGCCGCCTTTTGATAGGCCCGCTCGGCGATCGCAATGCCCTGCACGCCCACGCCGTAGCGCGCGGCGTTCATCATGATGAACATGTATTCCAGGCCCCGGTTTTCCTGGCCTACAAGGTAGCCCACAGCACCGGGCCCGGTGCTGTCTGCAATGCTCGCCACCATGCCGTCGCCGTACTGCAACACCGCCGTGGCACTCGCCTTGATGCCCATCTTGTGCTCAATGCTCACGCAATGCACGTCGTTGCGCGCACCCAATGAGCCGTCTGCATTGACCAGAAACTTGGGCACCACAAACAAGCTAATGCCCTTGACGCCTTCGGGCGCGCCCTGCACGCGGGCCAGCACCAGATGGACGATGTTGTCGGCCATGTCGTGCTCACCCCAGGTGATGTAAATCTTGGTGCCAAACACCTTGTACGTGCCATCGGGCTGCGGCTCAGCCCGTGTGCGCACCATGGCCAGGTCGCTGCCGGCCTGCGGCTCGGTCAGGTTCATAGTGCCAGTCCACTCGCCGCTGACCAGTTTTTCCAGGTAGGTGGCCTTGAGTTCGTCTGAGCCTGCGGTCAGCAGCGCCTCAATCGCGCCGTCGCTGAGCAAGGGGCACAGCGCAAAGCTCATATTGGCCGAGTTTTGCATCTCGCCGCACACCGAGCCGATGGTCTTGGGCAGGCCCTGGCCACCAAACTCGGTGGGGTGTTGCAGACCTTGCCAGCCACCTTCAGCAAACAATTTGAACGCTTCTTTGAAGCCGGGCGTGGCCGTGACCACGCCGTCTTTCCAGCAGGTGGGGTTTTGGTCACCCGCCCAGTTCAGTGGCGACAACACGCCTTCGTTGAACTTGGCCGACTCTTCTAGCACCGCCTGCGCCGTGTCCAGGTCCGCGTCCTCAAAACCGGGCAATTGGGCAATCTGGGCGATGCCAGCCAAGTGCTCGATGTTGAACAGCATGTCTTTGACGGGTGCGATATAGCTCATGGCGAATTTCTAAAGAAGTGGAAAGGGGTACAAGCCGGGACGGCGAATGCGAGTGGCCGGAAAAAAGGCACCTCGCGGTGCCTTTTTCGCCCGATTACAAAGCGGCGACGAGCGCTGGCACTGCCACAAACAAGTCGGCCTCCAAGCCGTAGTCGGCCACGCTGAAGATGGGGGCTTCGGCGTCCTTGTTGATAGCCACGATGACCTTGCTGTCCTTCATGCCAGCAAGGTGCTGGATGGCGCCGCTGATGCCGCAGGCCACATAGAGCTGGGGCGCCACAATCTTGCCGGTTTGACCCACTTGCCAGTCATTGGGCGCGTAGCCCGCGTCCACCGCAGCGCGGCTGGCACCCATGGCCGCACCCAGCTTGTCGGCCAGCGGCGTCATGATTTCCATGAATTTTTCGCTCGAACCCAGAGCGCGGCCACCAGAGACGATGACCTTGGCCGCCGTCAACTCGGGGCGGTCGTTTTTGGCGATCTCAGAGCCCAAGAAACTCACGTCGGCGCTGTCGCTGGCCGCAGTGGGCGCGTCCACGCTGGCGCTGCCGCCGGTGCTGGCTGCGGCGTCAAAACCGGTGGTGCGCACGGTGATCACCTTGATGGCGTCGCTACTTTGCACCGTGGCAATTGCGTTGCCCGCGTAAATGGGTCGCTCAAAGGTGTCGGGGCTGTCGACCTTGGTGATGTCTGAGATCTGACCCACATCCAGCTTGGCAGCCACGCGGGGCGCGATGTTCTTGCCATAGGCG
The DNA here is from genome assembly GCA_029865675.1 of Rhodoferax sp. Classification (GTDB taxonomy): domain Bacteria; phylum Pseudomonadota; class Gammaproteobacteria; order Burkholderiales; family Burkholderiaceae_C; genus Allorhodoferax. The sequence continues at coordinate 290 of JARXAU010000205.1, read as the reverse complement.
GTGGCGGGGAACAGCAGATGGCTGTAACCCGAGGCCAGCGCGACCACCTGGGCCGTCACGTTCTCGGCCAGGCCGTGGGCCAGACCTGCGTTTTCGACGTGGATAACTTTGGCCACACCGGTGATTTGAGCGGCGGCAGCGGCGGCGGCGCCTGCGTTATGACCAGCCACCAGCACGTGGACGTCACCCCCGCACTGGGCGGCGGCGGTGATGGTGTTCAGGGTCGAGGGCTTGATGCTGCTGTTGTCGTGTTCAGCGATGACGAGAGAGCTCATGGAAATGTCCTTTGT
>JARXAU010000097.1 GCA_029865675.1 Rhodoferax sp. | reverse complement strand
CAAGATGACCAGCGCCCGGCGCTCGGGGGCCACGTGCTTGAGCGGGTAGGCAAACACCGGAATATTGCCCACCGGGTCGGTAATCAAGATGAGCAAAATCGTGGCCGACAGAAAGGTGTAGTTCATCATGGCGTGTACACCGACTCCAGGCTGGCAAAGCCTTTGACCTCGATCGGGTTGCCCGAGGGGTCAAGAAAGAACATGGTCCACTGTTCGCCGCGCTCGCCGGCAAAGCGGATTTGCGGCTCCATCACAAACGCCACGCCCGCAGTCTGCAGCCGCTGGGCCAGCGCCTGCCAGTCGGGCAGCGCCAGCACCAGGCCAAAGTGCGGCATGGGCACCAAGGTGTCGCCCACCAGGCCGGTGCGGGTGGTGGGAAAAGGCGTGCCCACGTGGAAGGAGAGTTGGTGGCCAAAAAAGTCAAAGTCCACCCAGCTGTCTGTGCTGCGGCCCTCAGTACAGCCCAGCACTTCGCCATAAAACTGGCGTGCTGCTTGCAGTTCATGGACGTGGATGGCAAGGTGAAACAGGCTCTTCATGGCCGCAGGATAGCAGGGCACCGACTGCCATAATCTGCGCCCATGTCGCCCCTGCACACGCTTCGCACCACCCGCCTGCTGGCGCGCGCCGTGCTGCTGTGGTGGTGCTTGGCACTTGGGCTGGCAGCCGCCGCGCCCTTAGCGCAGGCCCAGAGCAGTCGCCTGGTGTGTTCGGCCTCAGGTATGGTCATGTTGGTCGATCTGGACACCGGTATGCCCCTTGGTCAGGGTGCCCATGGCCTGGACTGTGCGTTATGCCTTTTGACCGGCGCGCCGCCGCCAAGTGCACAAAGCGACTTTTCAGTTCCAACACGGCCCTTGGTAATCGCTGCCAGCGCGGCACCCAGCGCACACGCCTGGCGCAGCGCAGCGCCACCACCGGGGCGCGGTCCTCCAGCGCGGGGCTGACAGCGCGGCTGGCCTGACCCGGCTGGTCCTGCGCACGGTGGATGCGGCGCCATAGCCAGGCTGTGGTGTGCGCCCGCCGACTCCAGCTCCCTCTTGCGCCCCACGCGCTGCATCGCAGCCTGAGCGCGACCCCATGGCCCTCGCTGCGCGCGCAGCCTCCTTGTTGAAGAACTTTATGAAATCCTCCCCTTCCGCCTTTTTCGCATTTTCCGCCTTTTTCGCGACCGCTTGCGCCTTGTGCCTGAGCGCCCCAAGCTTTGCCCATGTGGTGTTGCAAGACGGCGCAGCCGCCGCAAGCGCCAGCTACCGCGCCACCTTCCGCGTGGGCCACGGCTGTGGCGACCAGGCCACCACCGCCTTGCGCGTGACGATTCCGGCTGGCTTTAACGGCGCCCAGCCCATGCCCAAAGCGGGCTGGACGGTGAGCACGAGAGTGGGGCCACTGCCTGTGCCCTACGAGAGCCACGGCAAAAAGTACCTTGAGGGCGTGCTGGAAATCACATGGACCGCTAACGGCCCAGACAAGGCCTTGCCTGCGGCCTATTACGATGAATTTGTGCTGCGCGGCACCACCCCGGCGACACCGGGGCCGCTGTGGTTCAAAGTGCTGCAAAGCTGCGCCCAAGGTGCCAACGACTGGGCCGAAGTGCCTGAACACGGCACATCGACCAAGGGTCTGAAGTCGCCCGCAGCGGTGCTGGAAGTGCTGGACGTACAGGCCGCTGGCGCGCATGCGCATTAATTAAATAACACTTTTATCTTTTCTTAACCCTTGTTCTTTGGAGCTTTTATGAAACGCAAAACTACCGTCGCCATCATGCTGGCCGCCGCCTTGTGCACCGGCCATGCCCTGGCCCAAAACGTGGTGGCAAAAGACGCCTGGGCACGCGCCACCGTGCAAGGCCAAAAGGCCAGCGGCGCCTTTATGACCCTGACCGCCAAAGCCGACACCACCCTGGTGAGCGTGGCCAGCAGCGTGGCCGGTGTGGCCGAGGTGCATGAAATGAAGATGGACGGCGGCGTGATGCAAATGCGCGCCCTGCCCAAGGGCCTGGAATTGCCCGCAGGCAAGGCCGTCACACTCAAGCCCGGCAGCTTTCACCTGATGCTGATGGACCTGAAAGTGCCCTTGCAAAAGGACACCACCATTCCCCTAGCGCTGCGCTTTAAAGACGCCAAGGGTGTGGAAAGCACGCTGGACATGAAGGTGCCGGTGGCTAGCACCGCACCCGGTGTGCCCACCGGCGGCTCTGGCGCGCACCCGCACGGCATGCACCACGCGCCGGCCAAGCCCTGACTTGGTTGAAAGCGCGCGGCGCCTTCACCATGAAAATTCCTGGGCCTGAGCTTTCACGTTTTACGCTCACTGGGTGTCTTGCAACTTAGGGCCGCTGAGTGACGCTTCGCATTGGCAAACCTGAGTTTTTGTGGGCCAATAGGTGCGCGCAGCCGATCGCTGGCTTGGCGAGCGCGCTGCACAGTGTGTGATCGCCCTGACACACCGGGGCGCGGCGACGACTGCTTATCGGTGACTTCACTTTTTTTTAGGACGTTCATGACCCACTTTGCTCACGCTAACCGCAACGCACTGGTGCTCGGCATGCTTTGCCTCGGCACCGCCCTTGCCCAGCCGGCACCCACCACACCACTCGCCGCCGCCGCCCCGCACAATGTAGTTACGCTGAGCGCCGAGGCCAGTGCCGAGGTCGCGCAAGACCTGCTGTCCATCACCCTGGGCACGACCAAAGAGGGTGCGGATGCCGCAGCGGTGCAAAGCCAGCTGCGCCAGGCGCTGGATGCGGCACTTGCCGAGGCGCGCAAGGCTGCGCGGCCCAAGCTGCTAGAGGTGCGCACCGGGGCGTTCTCGCTGGTGCCGCGCTATTCCAGCAAACCCAACGGCGGCAACACCATCACCGGCTGGCAGGGCCGCGCCGAGCTGGTAATTGAAGGCAGCGACATGGCCGCCATCAGCCAACTGGCCGGGCGCTTGAATACGCTGACCGTGGACCGCTTGGCGTTTGGCCTGTCGCGCGAGGCGCGCGAACAGGTGGAAGCCGAGGTGGCAAGCCAGGCCATTGGCCGCTTTAAGGCGCGGGCCGAGTCATATTCCAAACAGTTTGGCTTTGGCGGCTACAGCTTGCGCGAGGTGAGTGTGGGCGGCGGCGAGGTGGGCGGCGCAGCGCCGCAGTACCGCATGCGCGCCCTGGCCGCTCCCATGACCGCAGAGGCCCAGCCGGTGGAGGCGGGCAAGGCCCAGGTCAGCGTGACCGTGAGTGGCAGCATTGAATTGAGAGTGCGCTGATGCGGCGAAGGCTTTTCAAGCAACAGGCTACAAAACCTTACTCCCCCCACGCCATCCTGCACACATCGGCGATGGATAAGATTCTGTTGTGAAGTTTTCATAGGGAGGCAATCTTGTACTTGTACGCACTCACGGCGCCTTGGTTGGCGCGCTTGGCTTATTTATTTGCCTGCCTTGCACTTGCGGGCTTGCTAGCCGCTTGCGGTGGCGGTGGCTCGGGCGCCGACGCTGCGCCGCCAGGCGGATCGGGCTCAGGCGGCGACGCTACGCCGCCAGGCGGATTGAACAGTGCGGTGGTCGAAGCAGCGCCGAATACCGCAACGACCTCGCTGATCACCACGACCATTAATTTGGACATCATGGGCTACGACGAAAGCGAGTATTTTCTTGGTGGTACGGCGCGCAGCTATGCATCGAGTGCGCCGCTCTCGGTGGACGGCAAATGGTCGGTTGCTGCGGCGGGCCAAGCCGAGTACAAAACACGCATGGTGGTCTACAAGCCCAAGTCCGCTGCAAAGTTCAATGGCACCGTGATTGTGGAGTGGCTTAACGTGAGCGTTGGTGCAGATACCGCAGTTGACTGGGTTATGGCGCACAACGAACTGATTCGTAGTGGCTACGCATACGTTGGCGTTTCTGCACAAAAGACAGGGGTTGACACACTAAAGGCTTCGTCCCGCTACGCGGCTCTTTCCCACCCGGGGGACAGTTATTCGTATGACATTTTTTCTCAGGCGGCCAAGGCTGTTCTCAAGCCCCAAGGCATCAATCCGCTGGCAGGATTGACCGTGCAGAAAATGATCGCAGCGGGTGAGTCCCAATCCGCTAACCGCTTAATGACCTATGCCAACGCTTTCGGCACCAATCGATTGTTCGGCCAACTTTTTGATGGCTTTTTTATCCACAGCCGAACCTACCCCTTTGGCGCTGCGCTTTCGCAAGCGCCACAAACGACGGTCCCGACGCCCGACGGGCTCTTAGTGCGCGATGATTTGCCGGTGCCCACCATGATGTTGCAAACCGAGTACGACGTCTACAAATTCTCTTCCGCAGCGGCTCGCCAAGACGAGACGCCCAAGTTCCGTCTCTGGGAAGTGGCGGGCACCTCCCACGTGGACTACTACACCGTGGCGGGCAGGGCTGACTATGGAATCGACAACAGCTACGCCAGCGTGCTTGAGAGTAAAACCCCGCTGAATTGTTCTGCACCGGTCAATTCTGGACCCCAACATTTTGTGGTGAGTGCGGCGTTCGCAGCCCTGCGAACTTGGATAGCGGACGGCACCGCTCCCAGCATCGCGCCGCGCATTGAAGTAAGTGGAACGCCTTTGAACGTGTTCAAAGATGCTTTGGGCAACGCGAAAGGCGGTATTCGCACCCCTTATGTAGATGCTCCGGTCGCCACGCTGTCAGCCGATGGGCAGCCGTCTGGAGATACTTGCACACTGTTCGGCACCACAAAACTGTTTGATAGCACCTTGCTAAACCAACTCTATAGCAGCCATGAGGACTATGTGGCAAAGGTGGAGGCCTCGGTGTCGGTGGCAGTGGCCAAGGGCTTTTTATTGCGTGCCGATGCCGCGATGATCAATCTGTCCGCACAAAATTCGAGTGTCGGTGTGCGTTGATTCTGCTGGCGCGCGGACGCCTTGAATTTCAGGCTGCGGGCAAAGTTCCGGTGGCTGCCCGAGAGGGACCTTCATCTTCGGCGCGGTCCCACAGCGCCAGCTCGGCCAAACCGGTAGCGAGCTGCGCGCCAGGGCGGCACAAAGGGCTTGGCCGCCAGCACCGGCCTTACCCGAGTGATTTGCCGGGCCTTGGGTTGAAGCCGTGCCACCTGGCGGCGGCCAGCAACGACGTCTTGCCCACGCCGCACTTGCAAGTGAAAAACAGCAAGCCTGTGGCTTGCGGCAGGAGGCCCAGACTCGGGGCGCAAGGCAAGAGATTCATGCGCAAGTTCGCGGCGCTGGCGCGCGACCGCTGGGAATCAAGATGGGCGCCATGGCAGCACCCCAGGCAAATTTGCGCCGCAGGTCTGGGCAATGGGCTGAAAAGTGATCTAGATCAAACATCCAGGCAGATACAACGATACTCGGACCCTCTAAAAAATGAAGGAGACGACCATGCGCGTGAAAGCAATCCTGTCAGACCTCACCTTGGTCATCGCCGACCTGGAAGTGCAGCTGGGTGGCGAGCTGCGCTCCAGCCCCACACTGTGTGCGCTGCTACCGGCGCTTGATCAGCACGGGCGACGGGTCGTGCCGCTAAACACGCCAGACGGCAGACCGATTTTGCTCACTATGGCCAACGCCATCACCTTTGCAGATACGCCGACAAGTGCATGAGCAAGATAGATGCGCTCAGACGCGGGCTTGGCCTCCATTGGCGTGGAGGTTCGAAACCTATTTGCAAACACGCACCCCTAATGTTTTATGAACCCACGAGATACCCATGCCTATTTTGACGCCTAAAAAAGCACTTATTTTGGGTGTATCTGGACAAGATGGTGCGCTATTAGCGCGCCTGCTGCTGAACAAAGGTTACGTAGTTTTTGGTGGCACACGCGACGCTGAAACCAATAGTTTTCGCAATTTGGACCGCTTGGATATACGAGACAAGGTACAAACGGTCTCGGTGTCGCTCATGGATTTTCGCAGTGTCATCCATGCTTTGTCGCGGGTTGCGCCGGATGAAATTTATAACCTGTCTGGACAGAGTTCTGTGGGACTTTCTTTCAATCAACCGGTTGAAACTTTCGAGAGTATCAGCGTTGCCACCTTGAATTTGTTGGAAGCCATCCGCTTTCTCAATCCAAAAATCCGTTTTTACAACGCAGGTTCAAGTGAATGCTTTGGCAACACTTTACAGCCTGCTATTGAAACCACCCCCATGCAGCCGCGCAGCCCCTACGCGGTCGCCAAATCGGCGGCGTTTTGGCACGTGGCCAATTACCGTGAAGGGTATGGCTTGCATTGCGCCTCCGGCATTTTGTTTAACCATGAGTCGCCACTGCGTCCTGCGCGGTTTGTCACGCAAAAAGTGGTGATGGCAGCACGCCGCATCGCCCAAGGCAGCCACGAACTGCTGGAACTCGGTGATTTGTCGATTGTGCGTGACTGGGGCTGGGCCAGCGAATATGTGGATGCCATGTGGCGTATTCTTCAGCATCCCGAACCCGAAGATTTTGTGATCGCCACAGGATACTCTTGCAGTTTGGAGTCTTTTGTAAGAGAAATCTTTCAACAAGTGGGCTTGGACTGGCGTCAATTTGTCAAATTCAATGACTCCTTTTCGCGCCCCACCGATTTGCAGAGTAGTTTAGGAAATCCGGAAAAAGCGTATAGGCTATTGGGATGGAAGGCTACTTCAACGGCATCAGAAATTGCTAAGAGAATGCTGGAAGAAGATATCAATTAAACCCCAGAATTCATACTTTTGATATCCGTCGGTGATTTCATACTCCTCCAGAAATTGGGATATGGTATTTTCGAAAGTCGTTCCAAAATTTCCAACCTAAAAATCATTAATTAATCTTATGAAAACTGAATTTTGGTGCCGCCTACGAAAGAAAAAATTTGCTTTACTTGATGGAACTTTAGTATCCAAAAGCCGTAAGCTTCAAGGAATTCACGGATTGCGTGCTATCGCTGCATTAGTAGTGTTGTTTACACACGCGGGTTCAATTATTCAAATGATGGGCTACAGCCCAAGCGATTTAACATTGGTAGCAACATTAAACAATATTGGTGTAACCGGCGTCCACCTCTTTTTCGTATTGAGCTCATTTAGCCTGGCCAATTCAATAACACTAACTTCAAATGGTGTATATGAGTATGGAATAAAACGCTTTTTTAGAATTGCTCCGCTTTTTTATTTATTGCTCGTTTTCCAACTTCTGTGGAAAGGACCGATTGGCGCTGAGCATCATCAATTAAACGAAATTTTATTAAATTTTAGTTTTTTATTTAACTTCACTCCCAATCTATCTACGGGCATTGTGTATGGAGGGTGGACAATTGGTGTTGAAATGATATTTTATGCCCTGCTACCCTTCATTCTTTTGATGTGCAGAAATATTTATAGCTACTATATTTTGGCTCCACTTGGCCTTCTTATTTCCTGGGCTTCCCACATCGCAATTTCTGAGTCAAACCCCACCGCCCATTTAAATCCATTCACGAATTATGCGACATTCTCCTTTATAACCAATATTGCACCGTTTTTTATTGGCTTACTAACATTTGGATTGTATAAAAAGTTTCCTTCTAACTGTTGGGTTGCACGAACATCCATACTGAGTGCGCTAGGTTTGATATTTATCCTATTCTACACTAGCCTCCAAGGCGAATTCGATACGCCTGGTCGCCCAGCACATTTAATACTGTACACAGCCTACGGATTAATATGTCTCTCGCAGTCAATAAGGCCATCTTGGGTTACAGCTAACGTCGCAATGCAATATTTAGGTGAGCGAAGCTTTAGTATATATCTCGTCCAGCTACCTCTCATGTGGATTATCACTCCACTCTATTCACCGATTATTAATTACTTTGGCGGGTATACATTACAAACCTATTTAACTTGCGCGGTTTTGACTTTTATACTGGTTATTGCCGTTTCGGAGTTAACCTACCGTTTAGTAGAGATTCCTGGCGTTAATATTGGCAGAGCCATAATCGCCAAAAGACGCAGTAAGTGGGCGGCCTGCTAATGCGACTGCTTTTCGAGTGCACCTACGTGTACGACCACCCGCTGGTTAATTCCGGTATTCAGCGGGTAGTGAGGAACGTTATCAAGCACCTCCGCGCGTCGGACCCCGGCGTGGAGTGCGTACCGGTGATTCTCCGTAGCGACGGCGTGTATCGCGTCAACCGGCTGGCGCCAACCTTGCGCGAGCGTTGGACTTACCGGGTGCAAGAAGTCTATGAGCGCACGCAAAACCATTACTGGTTGCTCCATCACCGCGCGGAATTGGCCTTAGGGCTACAGCGGTTTCCGTGGGCCCGAAGGGTGATGGAGCGGTGCTTTCGCTTGGTGAGCCTGTTTTTTGTATTTTGCTTTGTTGCGGCGCTGCTGGTGTTGGAGCCAGGGCGTTTGCATTTGCGGCTGCGCCCCTGGTTTGAGCGAACCCGTAACCGGTATTGGCTACGACACCAAACGCTAGAAAACTATTTGCACCTGCATCGCCGGCGTGCGCTGCGCTATGCGGTGTATCAGCTGGCACGATTGGGCAGTTTGTCGCATGTGTTGCCTTGGCGCCTGGCCCGGCTCATTGGCGCGGCGCCGCAGGACGACGCGCGGGCCAGTCGGCTGATGGCGCAGGCGGGGGATGTGCTGGTGTTGCTCGATTCGTCATGGCATTCCGACTTTTTTGCGCTCACAGAAAAGCTCAAAAGTGAGGGCGTGGGTATTGTTGCCGTGGTGTATGACCTGATACCGCTGACGCACCCCCAGTTTTGCGACGAGAACCTGGTACGCGTGTTTGACCATTGGTTTGGCTGGGTGGCCCGGACTGCCGACGGCTTTGTGGCGATTTCGCAAACCATTTCCGAGCAAGTGCGCCAAGACGTATCCCGGCGCATGGGGCCGCAGGCCGGGGCATTGAAATGGCATGGCTATTTCCGTCTGGGCAGCGATCTGGACCAGGGGCAAACCAGCGGCTTGGTGCGCAAGCCGGTGCTATCGATGTTTTCGCAGGGCCTGCCGGTGTATTTGATGGTGAGCACCATTGAGCCACGCAAAAACCACGTATATCTTGTGAATGCCTTTGAAAAAATCTGGGCCAATGGTGGCCAAGTTGCATTGTGCATTGTGGGCAAAGTGGGCTGGAAGTGCGCCGAGCTGGTGCATCGCATTACCCAGCACCCGGAGCTTGGAAAGCGCCTTTTCATGTTCAATGACCTGAGCGATACCGAACTCGAACGTTGTTACCAGCAGTCCAGGGCGTTGGTGTTTCCCTCGTTTGTAGAAGGATTTGGCCTGCCGCTGGTGGAAGCCATGCAGCGGGGTTTACCGGCGTTTGCCAGCGACATAGCGGTGTTTCGCGAGGTGGGCGGCGAATTTCTCGCCTACTTTGATATTGGCGACCCGGCCAGTTTGGCCCATAGTGTGCTCGCGTTTGAAAGCAGTGGTCAATTTCCGGCACAGAAGCCGGTGTCCGATTGGGCATGGCCGGGATGGAAAGAATCGGCCCAAGAACTGGTCCGTGTGATCAGCAGCCATGCGCATCGCCATCAACGCTGACATCTTGCAGTCGCCCCGAACTGGCATTGGCAATTACCTTGCCGGCTTGTTCGGTGCACTGCAGGCGCGCGGTGACATAGACGTTGCGCTGTATTGCAAGTGGGGCTGGACGCGCGCGTTGCCCGCTGCACCTCTGCCGGGGTATTCGCGCTGGGCGCGGATTGCCAAAGCCGTGGTGCCGGGCGCCTACCAAGTGCGCAGGGGTTTGGCGCAGCATTTCTTTTCGGCAGGTGTCAAGCGCATCGGCCCAGTGCTGTACCACGAGCCCTCACTGTGGCCTCTGGAGTTTGATGGGCCCATGGTGATGACCATCCATGACCTGACCCATGTGCGCTACCCCGACACCCAACCGCCAAAGCGACTCAAAGAAATTGAGCGTCGGCTGCACAAGGGCCTGGCACGGGCCGGGCGCATCTTGGTGGACAGTGCGTTTATTGGCCAAGAGGTAATAGCCCACTTTGGCTTGGCGGCCGACAAGGTGGTGGTTGCGCCCTTGGCGTGTTCCAGCATTTTTGTGCCGAGAACCGCAGCACAAACGCATGCGACTTTGCAGCGGCTGGGTCTGCAGTACCACCGCTTTTTTTTGTGCGTAGGCACTCTGGAGCCGCGAAAAAACATGGTGTTGGCCCTGCGGGCACACGCCCGATTACCGCAGGCCTTGCGCCAGGCATTTCCCCTGGTGTTGGTGGGAATGGTGGGCTGGGGCGAGCACAGTTTCTCCGCTGAGCTGGCACTCGCCGTCCGAACCGGGTATGTGCGCCTGCTGGGCTACCTGGGGCAAGAAGAACTGGCCCATGTCACGGCCAGTGCGCGGGCTTTGGTGTTTCCCTCCATCTACGAAGGCTTTGGCCTGCCCGCGCTTGAGGCCATGGCCAGCGCAACGCCGGTGATTGTGTCGGACCAGGCGTCCTTGCCAGAAGTGGTCGGCCAAGCAGGGTGTGTGGTCAGCGCCTTTGACCCCATCGCGCTAAGCCAGGCCATGCAAGCCTTTATCGAGGACGAAGAAACCTGGATGATGAAACAGGCGCTCGGGCTGGCGCGCGCGTCTCAATTTTCCTGGGACCGGTGCGCGCATATCACCGCCAGCACTTATATGGAATGCCTGAAATGATCAGGCCACAGCAATCAAACATGCGCGTACTTCATTTTTATAGAACGTATTCCCAATCCTATGGTGGCATCGAGCAGGTGATATACCAACTGTGTGTAGGCGCCAACAGCCAGGGAATTCAGGCACAGGTCTTGACCCTGAGCCGAGATATGCGAGAGCCGCAGCTTGATTTGGAGGGGCACACCGTCGTACGAGCGAAACTGGACTTCGAAATCGCGTCGACGGGATTCTCATTCTCCGCGCTAAAAAAGTTCCGGCAGCTGGCGGAGCAGGCAGACATCATTCACTACCATTTTCCATGGCCTTTCATGGACGTAGTGCATTTTGCGGCGGGCGTAAAAAAGCCAACGGTATTGACCTACCACTCAGACATCGTGCGGCAATGGTTTTTGCTGTCCTTGTACCGGCCCTTGATGCGTCGGCTGCTGGCCAGTGTAGACCGCATAGTGGTGGCATCGCCCAATTACTTGGCGAGCAGCACAGTTCTGAACCATTACAAAAGCAAGGTTGAGGTGATTCCCTTTGGCCTGGACCGGCAACGGTATCCAGCGCCTACTGCGCAAAGCCTTGAGACTTGGACCAGCCGCGTGGGGGCGAAGTTCTTTTTGTTCGTAGGCGTCTTGCGGTATTACAAAGGCTTGCACATCCTTCTAGATGCAGCCAAGGGCAGCAACTACCCCATCATCATTGTGGGCGCTGGCCCCATTGAAACCAGCCTCAAGCGACAGGCGCGAAAGCACGGTCTAGACCATGTGCATTTCCTCGGCGCTGTGTCCGATCAGGACAAAGTTGCCTTATTGAGCTTGTGCTACGCCGTGGTGTTTCCGTCGCATCTGCGGTCTGAAGCCTTTGGCATTTCTTTGCTAGAAGGCGCAATGCACGGCAAACCGATGATCTCCAGCGAGATCGGCACCGGCACCAGTTTCATTAACGTGCACGAGCAAACCGGTTTGGTTGTTCCACCCAGTGACCCAAGGGCATTTCGCAATGCAATGGACAAACTATGGAACAAGCCCGAGCGGGCCAAGTCGATGGGTCAGCGAGCGGCCGAGCGTTACCAAGCGCTGTTTACCGCGAAGATGATGTCTCAGGCTTATGCCGACCTGTATCGCCAAATGCTTGCCCCGGTCAATGGATTAGCTGACAACACAGCTCTGACGGTGCGCACATGAATAAACGAATTGAAGATATTGAATGCTTACGGGCCGTGGCCGTCATCGCGGTGGTCATTCACCATGCCAATGGCAATTTGTTTACCGCGCTGTCACCGGGGCTGGCGACGTTTTATACCTATTTCGGCGGCTGGTTCGGTGTAGACCTGTTCTTTGCTATTTCGGGGTTTGTGATTGCACGTGATCTGCTGCCGCGACTGGCGGCGACGGCGTCGTGGCGCGAGGCGATGTCGCTTGTGTTTTCATTTTGGCTGCGCCGCGCATTTCGTCTTTTTCCCGCAGCCTGGTTGTGGCTTTGCATTATCTTGGTGCTTTGCACTTGGTTCAACCAGAGCGGCGTTTTTGGAAGCTGGCAAGCCAATTGGGAGGCCACGGTTGCAGGGGTGCTGCAGTTTGCCAATGTGCGCTTTGTGCAAACTTTTGGCCGGTCTGAATATGGCGTCAGTTTTTCTTACTGGAGTCTCTCGCTCGAAGAACAGTTTTACATGCTGCTGCCCCTATTGGCGCTTTTGCTGCGCCGCTATTTGACGGTCGCGCTGGTGGCAATAGCGTTACTCCAGATGATTTCGAGCAGAGACTTGTGGATGATGGCTTTTCGAACCGATGCGCTCGCACTTGGCCTATTGCTGGCAATGTGGGAGCCAAGCGCAGCGTACCGCGACACAAAAGCTTGGCTTGGCGCGCATCGGGCCTGGGCGAGGCTATTGCAACTGTGCGCCTTGCTTGGTT